>NZ_JBFAAX010000019.1:0-13645 GCF_040639995.1 Actinosynnema sp. NPDC023658
CGTCCGGGTGGGCGGCGGGATCGCCGACGGGCCCGGTCGGCACGTCGTCGGCGGGTCGACTCGGCTCGTTGCTCATGATCATCCTCGCTGGACGGGTGCGCGTGACGCCACAGAAGGTAGCGCCACGCGCACCGCGAGGTGGATCAGGCGTTCTCGCCCGGCGCGAAGCAGAGCGTCAGCTTCGGCTCGGGGAACGTCAGCGGCGCACCGTCGGTGCACAGGCTCTCGTCCTCGGTGCCCTTGACCTGCTTGACGAGCTTGTACGCGCCCGACTTGCCGCAGTCCACGCTCGGGTAGCCCATCTGCGTGGTGCTCTCCAGCTCGTAGCAGCTGCCCTCGGTCATGTTCGGGATGAGGCAGATCTTCGAGTCGGGGCCGCGGCTGGCGGTCTCGGTGTACTCGTCGTAGTAGCCGCCGCACGACTCGCCGGTCGAGCCGAGCACCTTGGCGACGGTGTAGTTCGCCTCGGGCGTGCCGCAGTCGACGGTCTTGAAGTCCGGCTTGGTGGTCGTGCCGGTCAGGCTCGCGCAGTCACCGGCCTTGGACTGGGCCGCGTCGCTGGTGAAGTAGTTGATGCCGTACACGACGACGCCCGCCACCACGATGCCGATGACCGCGGTGAGGATCCGCGCGACCACGCCCTTCTTCTTCGGCTCGGGCGGGACCTGACCCGGCTGCGGGGCGTTCATGTACTGCGGGCCGCCCTGCGGCGCACCGGGGTAGCCCGGACCGGGCTGGTACTGCGGGCCGCCCTGGGGAACACCCGGCTGCTGCGGACCGTTCTGGTACTGCGGGGCGCCCTGGTGCTGGGGGCCGTTCGGGTACTGCGGCTGCGGCCCGTTCGGGTACTGCGGTGCGGACGGGGGCATGTCCGTGCTCATCATGGACCTTCGTTCATCCGGGTAGCCCCTGTACGGCCGCGCGTAAGGTCGCGAAGCGGGGCGCAGGGAAGCTATCCGCTGCGCCGCTGGGGCGTACACGGCTTTACCGAACCGAGTCCGTAAGCGTTGGGTGCGCCCTCGCGTACCGTCCGCTACCGAGTTGCACGCGGTAGTCACACTTGAAGGACACCAAGCGACAGGAGCGCGCACCCGTGACCGACGGCCCGTTGATCGTCCAGTCGGACAAGACCCTGCTGCTGGAGGTCGAGCACCCGCTGTCGGACGAGGCGCGCACCTCCATCGCGCCCTTCGCCGAGCTCGAACGCGCCCCCGAGCACGTGCACACCTACCGCATCACGCCGCTGGCGCTGTGGAACGCGCGTGCGGCCGGGCACGACGCCGAGCAGGTGGTCGACGCGCTGGTCCGGTTCTCCCGCTACCCCGTGCCGCAGCCGCTGCTGGTGGACGTGGTCGACACGATGGGCCGGTTCGGCCGGCTCCAGCTGGCCAACCACCCGGCGCACGGCCTGGTGCTGAACTCGCTGGACCGCGCGGTGCTGGAGGAGGTGCTCCGGCACAAGAAGGTCAAGCCGATGCTGGGCGCGCGGGTCGACGACGACACGGTCGTCGTGCACCCGAGCGAACGCGGTCGGCTCAAGCAGCTGCTGCTCAAGATCGGCTGGCCGGCGGAGGACCTCGCCGGGTACGTCGACGGCGAGGCGCACCCGATCGACCTGGTCGAGGACGGCTGGAAGCTGCGCGACTACCAGCGGCTGGCCGCGCAGGCGTTCTGGGCGGGTGGCTCGGGCGTGGTCGTGCTGCCGTGCGGCGCGGGCAAGACGCTGGTCGGCGCGGCGGCCATGGCCGAGGCGGGCGCGACCACGTTGATCCTGGTCACGAACACCGTGGCCGGTCGGCAGTGGAAGCGCGAGCTGATCGCGCGCACGTCGCTGACCGAGGAGGAGATCGGTGAGTACTCCGGCGAGCGCAAGGAGATCCGGCCGGTCACCATCGCGACCTACCAGGTGATCACCCGCAAGTCGAAGGGCGAGTACAAGCACCTGGAGCTGTTCGACTCGCGGGACTGGGGCCTGATCGTCTACGACGAGGTGCACCTGCTGCCCGCGCCGGTGTTCCGGATGACCGCCGACCTCCAGTCGCGGCGGCGGCTCGGCCTCACCGCGACGCTGGTGCGCGAGGACGGTCAGGAGGGCGACGTGTTCTCGCTGATCGGGCCGAAGCGGTACGACGTCCCGTGGCGTGACATCGAGGCGCAGGGCTGGATCGCGCCCGCCGAGTGCACCGAGGTGCGGGTGACGCTGACCGACAACGAGCGGCTGGAGTACGCGACCGCCGAGCCCGAGGAGCGCTACAAGCTGTGCTCCACGGCCCGGACGAAGGTGCCGGTGGTGCGGGCGATCCTCGACCGGCACCCGGACGAGCCGACGTTGGTGATCGGCGCGTACCTGGACCAGCTGGAGTCGCTGGGCGAGGCGCTGGACGCGCCGATCATCCAGGGTTCGACGAAGAACAAGGAGCGCGAGGAGCTGTTCGACCGGTTCCGGCGCGGCGAGCTGCGCACGCTGGTCGTGTCGAAGGTGGCGAACTTCTCCATCGACCTGCCCGAGGCGTCGGTGGCCGTGCAGGTGTCGGGCACGTTCGGGTCGCGGCAGGAGGAGGCGCAGCGGTTGGGCAGGTTGTTGCGCCCCAAGGGCGACGGGCGGCAGGCGCACTTCTACTCGGTGGTGTCGCGGGACACGCTCGACACCGACTACGCGGCGCACCGGCAGCGGTTCCTGGCGGAGCAGGGCTACGCGTACAGGATCGTGGACGCGGACGACCTACTCGGCCCGAAGCTGCCCGACGTGGGCTGAGCCTGGCGCGGGGTCGTCGGTCGACCGGATCCGGTCGAGCGCTCGCTGGAAGTGCTCGACCACCTTCTCCAGGCCGCCCTCGGTGACGACCATGCTCAGCTCACCGCCGCGCCGGCCGCTGAAGGTGAACTGGGCCTCGTCGCCCACCACCTCGGCCTCGATCGAGCAGTGCTCTTCGACCCGGACCCACGAGTCGACCGAAATTCCACCATTCGTGAACACCCTGAACCCTCTTTCCGCGACGCCGGTTGCAGTACTTTGCGGTCAGCTAATCTTCAGCGGCCCGTTTCGAGCACACTACAACTGAGTGCTCTCAACCGGCATCGCTCAAGCGAGTGAAAGGTTCAGCGTTGGTCGCCTCCTCCACCAGCCCGACCGTGCTCAAGCGGTGGGTTGCCTTCGAGCTGCGCAAACTCCGCGAGGACGCCGGCATCAGCCGTGACGAGGCCGCGAAGTCGATCAAGGGCAGCGTGCAGAACATCGGCCACATCGAGACCGCGCGGTCGCTGCCCAAGCCGTTGGAGCTGGAACGGCTGCTCGAGCTGTACGGCGTGCCCGAGCGGTCGGAGTTCTTCCTGGAGCTGCGGACGCGCGCCAAGAAGGGCCGCGACTGGTGGATCGGTTTCGACGAGTCCACGGTGCCCGAGTACTTCAAGCTGTTCCTCGGGTTGGAGACCTCGGCGGTGAAGATCGAGAGCTGGGACGCCGTCGTCATCCCCGGCCTGTTCCAGACGCCCGACTACGCCCGAGCGATCATCCGGGGTGGACGGCCCGAGTTCCGCGCGACCGAGGTGGAGAAACGGGTCGAACTGCGCATGGCCCGTCAGGGCGAGGTGCTCGACCAGGAGGACGCCCCGCATGTGTGGGCCGTGATCTCGGAGGCCGCGCTACGCCTCCAGGTCGGCAGCCGGGCAATCCTCCGGCAGCAGTGGGAACGGCTGCTGGAGTTGCGCGAGCACCCCAACATCGAGATGCAGGTACTGCCCGCGTCGGCGGGTGCGCACACCGGCGTGGAGGGCGGGTTCATCGTGCTGACCTTCCCGACCGAGTTGGCGCACGACCCGGGGTGCGCCTACGTCGAAGGCCGGGTCAAGGGCGTCTACTACGAGGAGCCGGATCAGGTCATGGCGTACCGGGATGCGTTGACGCGCTTGCAGGTCGGCGCGGACAAGCCGGAGGACTTCCCCGGTTGGATCAGGGGAGCTATGAAGGACTTGTGACCGCGATGAAGCTTCAATGGCGCAAGTCGTCCTACAGCGAGTCGGCCAACGGCTGTGTCGAGATCGGCTCGTCCCCCACGGAGGTCGGGGTGGTCGGGGTGAGGGACTCGAAGTTGGGTGACCGGAGTCCGGTGTTGACCTTCAGCCGGCGGGCGTTCGGGGCGTTCCTCGCGGCGCGGTGAGCTGCCGGCCGGCTCTAGGCTGCCCGGGTGCTGGTCTACTCGATCCCGATGCGCAACCGGTTCCGCGGCATCACGGTGCGCGAGGGCGTGCTGTGGGAAGGGCCCGCCGGGTGGGGTGAGTTCTGCGCGTTCCTCGACTACTCCGACGACGAGTGCGTGCCGTGGCTGGCGTGCGCCGAGGAGGCCGCGAACGACGGCTGGCCCGCGCCCGTCCGGTCCTCGATCCCGGTCAACTGCACGGTTCCCGTGGTGTCGCCGGAGCGCGCGCACGAGATCGTCGCCCGGTCGGGCTGCGCCACGGCGAAGGTGAAGGTGGCCGATCCGGGGACGTCCCCGGCCGACGACCTGGCGCGGGTCGAGGCGGTGCGGGACGCGCTCGGGCCGTCCGGCGCGATCCGGGTCGACGCGAACATGGCGTGGGACGTCGACACGGCGGTCCGGGCGATCCGCGAGCTGGAGCGGGCGGCGGGCGGCCTGGAGTACGTCGAGCAGCCGTGCCCGTCGATCGAGGAGCTGGCGGCGGTGCGGCGGCGGGTCGACGTGCGGATCGCGGCGGACGAGTCGATCCGGCGGGCGGAGGACCCGTTGAAGGTGGCGGTCGCGGGCGCGGCGGACGTGGCGGTGATCAAGGTCGCGCCGCTGGGCGGGGTGCGGCGGGCGTTGGCGGTGGCGGAGGCGTGCGGGTTGCCGTGCGTGGTGTCGTCGGCGGTGGAGACGTCGGTGGGGATGGCGGCGGGGCTCGCGCTGGCGGCTGCCCTCCCGGAGCTGGACTTCGCGTGCGGGCTGGGCACGCTGTCGCTGCTGGACGGTGACGTGGCGACCGACTCCCTGCGCCCGGTGGGCGGTTCGCTGCCCGTGCCGACGCGCGCCCCGGTCCCGGACCGGTTCGCCGGGTTCGCCGCGGACGAGGGGACGACGGCCCGCTGGCACGACCGGGTGGCCCGGGTCCGGGAGCGCGCCGCGCGACGCGAGCGGTGAATTCCGGGGCCGGGTTTCCGGTTCGCGGCAGATGGGTGAGGGGAAAAGGAATCCGACGATTCCGGGCGTACGCTCGTTCGTCGAACCCCTCATAACCCATTGGAGGAATACTCATGTCCCAAGACGCCGCGCACGGAGTGCCGGGAACCACGTTGGAGTCGTTGCTGATGCGGACCGGCGCGTTGTCCGACGTCGTCGACCCGCAGGAGGTCAAGCTGTGGGCCGAGCTGTCCGTGCTGTTGAGAGAGCACTACCGGAAGTACGTCGAGAGCCTGGGCGACCAGCGGGCGGGGTACACCTCGGACCTCTACACCGCCTACTACACGAGCAAGGGAAGGGTCGGGATCAAGGACCGGAGAATTCTCTCCGGGGAATTGTTACCACTCGTCGCCGGGTTCGTCGAGAAGTTCATGGAGCGCAACGGGCAGTTGCCGTACTTCCGCGGTCGGGACTGGTTCACCTCGGGTGACTTCGTGGTCGCCGTGGACGTGAACTACTACCCGGACCGGACCGGCGCCAACGTGCGCCCGGAGTTCCACAAGGACACCGCCGGGATCAACGTCTTCGCGAACCTGATCTTCGCCAACGTGCAGGAGATGGAGGCGACGGAGTGGTTCGCGGACCTCGAACCGCCCAGTGCGCAGCGGGCGCTGTGGCAGGGCAAGAACCTGCCCGAGGGCTACATCAAGGAGCTGGACCGCGCCCGTGCCGCGCTCGCCGGCAAGGACACCGGTCCGGTGAGCGGCGGGGTGACCAAGGGCCAGTACACCTACGTGTCCTGGGTCGACGACCTGGTCTGGCACTCGACGCCGGCCACCAGCCGACGGGTGAAGTTCACCGCCGCGGCGGCGCAGCGCGCCTACCCGGTGCTGGACGCGACCTTCGACGACAAATTCGGGTATGTCGACAACACGTTGCAGGTGGTCGTGTGGGGGGCCGAGTTGGTGAGGTCCTTCGCCGACGACCCGAACACCCACCTGCACAAGTGGATGACGGAGAAGAAGCAGCCGGTCAACGACCTCGACACCGCCCGGAAGGCGTGGCAGGCGGTGTACCGGGGCGATGCCGGGAAGAAGCAGTTCGACGAGGACGCGGCGACCCGGAGCAACATGACGTGGCGGATCACCGGGAAGTACGCGATCGCGAACTCGCCGGATTCCAACCTGCCCGGCAGCGAGCAGATCCTCGAAACGCCCGCCGGTTTGTCGAACCGCAAGAGGGCGAACAGCATGAAGGAGAACCAGGAGGCCCTGGAACGCGCGCGGGCGGCGAACGTCGGAACGCCGCGCGCGTTCATCCGGACGTGGGTGCGATTGGTGCGCAAGGACAGCGGCGAGTTGCAGGGACTGTGACGTTGGGAGGACTGTGACGAGCTGACGTGACCGGAGTCGGCGTCCGCCCCTGACCCGGCCGGGTCAGGGGCGCGCGATGGCCGCGCCCAGGCTGCGGACGACGCCGTCGGTGCGGTCGAGGGCCTCGGTGCGGCGCGGGTTGGCGGGGACGCGGGTCAGGTCGACCACGCGGATCGGCGGCCCGAACTCGACCAGGGTCGGCACGTAGGACGCTTCCTCGACCGCCCACCCGGACGGTCCCTTCACGAACTTGAACCGCGTGACGATGCCCTCTTCGGTGATGCCGCGCGGCTCGGAGTGGCGGGCCACCTCGTTGCCCATGCCGTAGACGACCCACTTGCCGTTGATCTGCTCGACCGGCTGCACGGCGTGCACGTGCGTGCCGATGATCAGGTCGACGGCCGGGTCGGAGAGCAGGGCCCGGGCCATCTCGCGCTGCTGCGGCGTGGCCTCG
The DNA here is from genome assembly GCF_040639995.1 of Actinosynnema sp. NPDC023658. Taxonomy (NCBI): domain Bacteria; kingdom Bacillati; phylum Actinomycetota; class Actinomycetes; order Pseudonocardiales; family Pseudonocardiaceae; genus Actinosynnema; species Actinosynnema sp. NPDC023658. Next base: position 6,942 of record NZ_JBFAAX010000019.1, read on the forward strand.
TGCTGGTACTCCTCGCCCCAGTGCAGGCTGGCCACGACGACCTCCGCGCCGGCCGCCTTCGCCGCGCGGGCCGCCGCCAGCACGCCCTCGGTGGACAGCTGGTTCGCCATCCACGGCTGGGGCAGCGGGATGCCGTTGAACCCGTAGGTGAACGCGACGTGCCCGACCTTCACGCCGTGCGCGTCCAGCAGCAGCGGCGTGGCGGACTCCTCGGGCGAGCGGAACGAGCCGGTGTGCTTGAGCCCGGCCGCGTCGAGCACGTCCAGCGTGGTCCTGATCGCGGGCGCACCGCGGTCGAGGGTGTGGTTGGACGAGGTGGAGCAGCTGTCGTAGCCGAGTTCGCGCAACGCCGTCGCGACCTCCGGCGGGGCGCTGAACGCCGGGTAGCCGTAGGTCGGCTCGCCGGGCGCGGACAGCGGCGTCTCCAGGTGGCAGATCGACAGGTCGGCGTCGACGGCCTGGCGCAGGCCCTCCAGCAGCGGCACGAAGTTGCGCGCGCCGTCCTGGTCGGCCTGCTCGGTCAGCGCGGGGTGGATCAGGATGTCGCCGCCCGCGGCCAGCGTGAACGACGGCGGTGCCGGCTCGGCCGCGGTGGTCGTGGTCGGCGTCGAGCGGGAGGAGGTGATCACCACCGGCGACCCGGTGCAGGCCACCAGCAGGACGAGGCAGGCGGCCGGCCCGAGGACCGACCGCCTGCCACGCGCGTTCAGCGGTGCCGCCGGCGGAGCCCGCGGACCAGCAGCGCCACCGCCAGCAGCCCGGCCGCGACCGGCAGCAGCCGCTTGAGCACGGGCCCGCCCGCGGTGTCGATCAGGTCGATCGGCTCGTCCGGCACGGCGTGCAGCCGGGGCCTCGTGGTGGTCTCCGGGGAAGTCACCTGCTCAGCTTCCGCCGGCGCGAGCCGCGTCGCCAGGCATTCCGCGAACTCACCGATGATCCTGCCGCTGACCTCGCTGATCAGACCCCGGCCGAGCTGGGCGGGACGGCCGGTGATGGCCAGGTCGGTGACGACGGACACCTCCGTGCCGCCGTCGTCGGTCGCGGTGAGCGCGACGGACACGGTGGCGGTCGCCGTGCCGTTGCCCCTGGTGTCCTTGCCGGAGGCCTTGAGGACGGCGGCGCGCACCCGTTCGTCGACGGACGTGAACTCGCCGGTGCCCTTGTAGAGCAGGGTGACGGGCCCCAGCTTGACCTTGACCGTGCCGGTGAACTTGCTCCCCTCGACCCCGGTGAGGGTGGCGCCCGGCATGCAGGGCGCCACCTCGTCCGGGTCGAGCAGGGTCGTCCACACGTCCGGCACGGGCGCGGGCACGGTGAACCGGTGTTCGAGCTTCATGCGGCCACCGCGGCGGTGACGGCCCGTTCGGTGAGCACGCGGGCCAGGTGGGCCCGGTACTCGGCGTCGGCGTTGCCGTCGCTGGGCGGGGTGGCCCCCTCGGCGGCCCGGGTGGCCGCCGCCCTGATCGCCTCGGCCGTCGCGGGCTGCCCGACCAGCGCCTCCTCCACGCCGCGGGCCCGCACGGGGGTGGGGCCCATGTTGGTCAGGCCGATCCGCGCGTCGGTGATCCGGTCGTCGGACACCTCCAGGGCGGCGGCCACCGCGACGATCGACCACGCCTGGGCGACCCGGTTGAACTTCTCGTAGTGCGCGTGCCGGCCGGTCGTCTTGGGCACCAGGACGTGGGTGAGCAGCTCGTCGGGAGCCAGTGCGGTGGTGAAGTAGTCGACGAAGAACTCGGCCGCCGGCACCTCGCGGGTCCCGCCGGGTCCGACGCACACCATCACCGCGTCCAGCGCCAGCGCGGGGGCGAGCAGGTCGCCGGCCGGGTCGGCGTGGGCGAGCGAGCCGCCGAACGTGCCCCGGTGCCGCACCTGCGGGTCCGCGACGGTGTCCGTGGCCAGGCACAGCAGCCGGGCGTGCTCGCGCACCAGCGGGTCGCGCTGCACGTCGTGGTGGGTGGTCATGGCGCCGATGCGCAGCCGGTCGCCGTCGTCGCGCACGCCGGTCAGCTCGGTGAGCCGGGACAGGTCGACCACCAGGGTCGGCACGGCCAGGCGCATCCGCAGCACCGGGATGAGGCTCTGGCCGCCCGCCATCACCTTGGCGTCCTCGCCGCCCGCGGCCAGGGCGCGGACCGCCTCGTCCACCGAGGTCGGTGCGACGTAGTCGAACGCGGCCGGGATCACTCGGCACCTCCTCGGGGGCTCGCCGGGTCGTCGAGGGTGATGGAGCCGAGACCGCCGCCCGCACCGGGGTTCGTCGGCACGCCTTCCGTCGACCCGCGGTGGATGGCCTTCCACACCCGCATCGGGGTGCACGGCATCTCCACGTCCGTGACGCCCAGGTGCCGCACGGCGTCCACGACCGCGTTGACCACCGCCGGGGTGGACGCGATCGTGCCCGCCTCCCCGACGCCCTTCACGCCCAGCGGGTTGCTGGTCGCCGGTGTCTCGGTGCGGTCGGTGGTGAAGTGCGGCAGGTCGACCGCGGACGGCAGCAGGTAGTCCGCGAAGGTGGCGGTGGTGAGCGTGCCGCCCTCGTCGTGCACCGCCTCCTCGAACAGGGCCTGCGCGATGCCCTGCGCCAGGCCGCCGTGCACCTGGCCCTCCACGATCAGCGGGTTGACCACCTTGCCGACGTCGTCCACGCACACGTAGGAGCGGATCTTCACCGCGCCGGTCTGCGTGTCGACCTCGGTGGCGCACAGGTGCGTGCCGTGCGGGTAGGAGAAGTTGTCCGGGTCGTACGTGGCCTCGGCGTCCAGGCCGGGTTCCACGCCGTCGGGCAGGTTGTGGGCGACGTGGGCGGCGACCACGACGTCGCCCAGCGCCATGGTGGTGGACGTGCCGCGCACGGAGAACGCGCCGGAGGTGAACTCGACGTCGTCCTCCGCGACCTCCATCAGGTGCGCGGCGACCGTGCGCGCCTTGGCCAGCACCTTGTCCGCGGCCAGCACCACGGCCACGCCGCCGACGGCCAGCGACCGGGAGCCGTAGCTGTCCATGCCGCGGTGCGAGACGCGCGTGTCGCCGTGCAGCACCTCGACGTCCTCGAACGGCACGCCGAGCCGGTCGGCGACGATCTGGCTCCACGCCGTCACGTGGCCCTGGCCGTGCGGCGAGGTGCCGGTGATCAGCTCGACCTTGCCGGTGGGCAGCATCCGGATGGCCGCGTGCTCCCAGCCGCCCGCCGCGTAGCGCAACGCGCCGAGCACTCGGGACGGGGCGAGCCCGCACATCTCGGTGTAGGTGGAGATGCCGATGCCCAGCTGCACCGGGTCGTCGGCGGCGCGGCGCTCGGCCTGTTCGCGGCGCAGCTCGTCGTAGCCGAACAGCTCCTTGGCGCGGGCGGTGGCGGCCTCGTAGTCGCCCGAGTCGTAGGTGAGGCCCGCGACCGTGGTGAACGGGAACTCCTCGTGCCTGATCCAGTTCTGCTCGCGCAGCTCCAGCGGGTCGCGGCCCAGCTCGGCGGCGAGCTCGTCCATCATCCGCTCGATGGCGAACGTGGCCTCCGGGCGGCCCGCGCCGCGGTAGGCGTCGGTCGGCGTCTTGGTGGTGAACACGTTCGTGCAGGTGAACCGGTAGGCCGGGAACTTGTAGATGGCGTTGAACATGAACGCGCCCAGGATCGGCACGCCCGACGAGACCAGCCGCAGGTAGGCGCCCATGTCGGCCAGCAGGTCCACCTTCAGGCCGGTGACGGTGCCGTCGCGGCGGGCCGCCAGGGTGAGCCGCTGCACCTGGTCGCGGCCGTGGTGGGCGGACAACATGGACTCGGTGCGCGACTCGGTCCACTTGACCGGCTTGCCCAGCCGGCGCGCGGCCAGCAGGGTCAGCACCTCCTCGGGCGTGACCTGGAGCTTGCCGCCGAAGCCGCCGCCGACGTCCGGGGCGATGACGCGGATCTTGTGCTCGGGGATGCCGAGCACGGCCGACAGCATCCAGCGCAGGATGTGCGGCACCTGCGTGGACGACCACATGGTCACCGAGTCGGGCGACGGGTCGACCACGACCGAGCGCGGCTCCATGAACGCCGGGATGAGCCGCTGCTGGCGGAACGTGCGCTCGACCACGACCTCCGCGTCCGCGATGGCCCGGTCCACGTCGGACCCGGTGCCCGCCTCGGCGGAGTCGAACACCCAGGTGGCGCTCTTGTTCGTGCCCAGGTCGGGGTGCACGAGGTCGGCGTCGTCGGCCAGGGCGCGTTCCATGTCGAGCACGACCGGCAGGTCTTCGTAGTCGACGTCGATCGCGGACAGCGCGTCGTGCGCCTCGGCCGCGCTGCGGGCGACGACCAGGGCGACCGCCTCGCCGGCGAAGTTGACCCGGTCCACGGCCAGCGACGGTGCGGGCGGCGCCAGCATGTCCTCGGTGATCGGCCACGCGCACGGCAGGCTGCCCTGTTCGTCGGCCAGGTCGCGGCCGGTGAGCACGGTCAGCACGCCGGGCATCCGGGCGGCCTCGGTGACGTCGATCGAGGTGATCCGGGCGTGCGCCGCGGGACTGCGCAGCAACGCCATGTGCAGCATCCCGGTGAGCTGCATGTTGTCGGTCCAGCGGGTCGCGCCGGTGATCAGCCGGGCGTCCTCCTTGCGCCGGCGGGCCTTACCGATCTCGCCGGTGCCGACCTCGGGTTCGGCGGTGGCGGTCATTCGGCACCCCCGGCGGGGCTCATCCGCTGCGCCGCGTCCCGGACCGCGCGGACGATGTTCTGGTAGCCGGTGCAGCGGCAGAGGTTGCCCTCCAGGCCGTGCCGCACCTCGTCCTCGTCCGGGTCGGGGTTGTCCGCGAGCAGGTCGACGGTCTGCATGATCATGCCGGGGGTGCAGAAGCCGCACTGGAGGGCGTGGTTGGCGTGGAACGCCTGCTGGACGGGGTGCAGCTGCCCGTCGCGGGCCAGTCCTTCGATGGTGGTGACCTCGCGGCCGTCGGCCTGGACGGCGAGGACGGCGCAGGACTTCACGCTGCGGCCGTCGAGGTGGACCGTGCACGCGCCGCAGTTGCTGGTGTCGCAGCCGACGACCGTGCCCGTCTTGCCGAGTCGTTCCCGTAAGTGGTGGACCAGCAGCGTGCGCGGTTCGACGTCGTCGGTGTACGCGACACCGTCGACGGTGACCGTTATCCGCATGAACCCTCCCAGCGTGGTGGTGATGGGGGTCACGGCGAGCCTGCTCTTGGTTGACCCGTCAAACAACCCCCTCACTTGTGGATGGAGCCGTCCCCGCGGGCCAGCCGCCCGCCTCCACCGCCCCACCGGAGCGCGATGATCTCGGCGGCGATCGACACCGCCGTCTCCTCCGGCGTGCGGGCGCCGAGGTCCAGGCCGATCGGGGACGCGAGCCCGGCCAGCTCGCCCTCGGTCAGTCCCGCCTCGCGCAACCTGCGCAGCCGGTCGTCGTGCGTGCGGCGGGAGCCCATCGCGCCGACGTAGCCGAGCTTGAGCCGCAGCGCGACCTCCAGCAGCGGCACGTCGAACTTGGGGTCGTGGGTGAGCACCGCGACCACCGTCCGCTCGTCGACCCTGCCCGCGTCGGCCTGCGCGGTGAGGTAGCGGTGCGGCCAGTCGACGACCACCTCGTCGGCTTCGGGAAACCGACTCGCGGTGGCGAAGACGGGCCGCGCGTCGCACACCGTGACGCGGTAGCCGAGGAACGCGCCGAGCTTCGCCACGGCGGCGGCGAAGTCGATCGCGCCGAACACCAGCATCCGGGGCGGCGGCTCGAACGGGTTCACGAACACCGCCATGCCCTCGCCGCGGCGCTGGCCGTCCGGCCCGTAGTGCAGGGTGCCGCTGCGCCCGGCGGCGAGCAGGCCGCGGGCGTCGTCGGTGATCGCGTCCCGCGCCCGCGCCGACGGCAGGTCACCGGCGGCCCGGTCCGGCCAGACGACCAGCCGGCGGCCGACCCACTCGGGGTGCTCCACGACGGTGGCGACGGCGACCGGTTCCTGCGCCCGCACCGTCTCCAGCACCTCGGGCAGCTCGGGGAACGTGGCGCGGCTGACCGGCTCGACGTAGACGTCGATGATCCCGCCGCAGGTCAGGCCGACGGCGAACGCGTCGTCGTCGCTGACCCCGTACCGCTGCAGCACCGGCCGGCCGCTGCCCACGACCTCCTGGGCCAGCTCGTAGACCGCGCCCTCGACGCAGCCGCCGGAGACGCTGCCCACGACGGCGCCGTCCGCGCCGACCAGCATCGCCGCGCCGGGTGGTCGGGGCGCGGAGCTGAACGTGGCGACGACCGTGCCGACGCCGACGGTCTCCCCCCGGTCGACGCGGCGGGCCAGTTCGGCGAGGACGTCACGCAAGTCGAACCTCCTCCAGCAGGGCTTGCAGGGTGGCGAGGCTGTGGCCGGCCAGCAGCCGGTCCAGGTGCGGGAGGGCGGCGACGATGCCGGACTGCACCGGCTCGTACCCGTCGTGGCCGGCGTGCGGGTTGACCCACACGACCTTGTGCGCCAGGCGTCGCAACCGCTGCGCCTGCTCCGCGAGCAGGGTCGTGTCGCCGCGTTCCCAGCCGTCGGAGCAGATCACCACGACGGCCCGGCGGGCGGCGCCGCGCTGCCCCCAGCGGTCGAGGAACACCTTGAGCGTCTGGCCCAGCCGGGTGCCGCCCTCGAAGTCGGGCACGGCGCGCGCGGCGGCGGCCAGGGCCTGCGCGGGGTCGCGGTGGCGGAGCTGGCGGGTGACGCGGGTCAGCCGGGTG
>NZ_JBFAAX010000019.1:13655-38821 GCF_040639995.1 Actinosynnema sp. NPDC023658
GGTGCCGAGCGTGCAGACCTCGACCGGCAGGTGGCGGGCGACGACGTGCGCGAACCGCAGGAGCGCGTCGGCGTAGGGCTTCATCGAGCCGGACACGTCGACCAGCAGCACGACCTTGCGGGGACGGGTGGTGCGGCGGCGGTGGCGGGGACGGGCCGGTTCGCCGGTGGCCAGCATGTCGCGGAGGGTGCGGCGAGGGTCGACGGCGCCTCTGCGGGCGGGTGCGCGGCGCAGGGCGCGGCGGGTCGGCGGCACCGGCCGGAGGGCGGCCAGCTGGTCGTCCAGGTGCCGCTTCTCGGCCGGGCTCAGGGTGGCGATGTCCTTGCGCCGCAGCACTTCCACGTCGCTGGCGGCGACCTTCAGCACGGGTGTCCGGCCGCTCCGGCCGGCCGTGCCGTCACCGAGGGCGGCCAGGTGGCTGGTCTGCCGCGCCCGTGCGGTCGGCGGCGCCGGTGGCGTGCCGCCGAACCACGCCGCGAACGCCGCGTCGTACCGGGGCAGGTCGTCGGGCTCCGCGCACAGCGTGAGGCGGCCCGCCCAGTACACGTCGTCGCGCCGCGCGAGGTCCAGGTGGTCGACCGCGGCGACGAACGCCTGCACCCGCTCGGGCCCGCACGCGACGCCGCCGTGCCGCAGCGCGCGGGCGAACCCCACGAGCCCGGTCGACGCGGCGGCTCCCGTCATCCCCCGATTGTGCTCCCGGTCACCCCGCCGAGCACACCGCTCGTCAGGGCCCGTCGTGAATCCTCCCGGTACTTCAGGACGGCGCCGAGGGTGGTCGCCGCCGTGTCCGCGTCCAGCTCCGTGCGGCCCAGGGTGAGCAGGGCTTCGGCCCAGTCCAGGGACTCCGCGACACCCGGCGGTTTGACCAGGTCCAGCTCCCGCAACCGCCGCACGGCCGACGCGACCTGGTGCGCGAGGCGTTCGGTGACGCCGGGGAGCCTGCGGCGGAGGATGGCGACCTCGCGGGCCAGGTCCGGGTGTTCGAGCCAGTGGTAGAGGCAGCGGCGCTTGAGCGCGTCGTGCACCTCGCGGGTGCGGTTGGAGGTGAGGACGACCAGCGGCGGGGTCCGCGCGGTGACGCGGCCCAGTTCGGGGATCGTCACCGCGTTCTCGCCCAGCACCTCCAGCAGGAACGCCTCGAACTCGTCGTCCGCCCGGTCCACCTCGTCGACCAGCAGCACGCACGGCGCGTCTTCGAGGGCTTGCAGGAGCGGTCGGGCGAGGAGGAAGCGGCGGGTGTAGAGCGACGCCTCGGCCTGCTCGGCGTCCACCGGCCCGGCCGCTTCGAGGGCCCGCAGGTGCAGCAGCTGGCGCGGGAAGTCCCAGTCGTAGAGGGCCTGGGTCGCGTCGATGCCCTCGTGGCACTGGAGCCGGATCAGCGGCAGGTCCAGCGCTTGGGCGAGGGCCACCGCGAGGGACGTCTTGCCGGTACCCGGCTCCCCCTCGCAGAACAGCGGCCGGTGCATGCGCAGTGCCAGGTAGGCGGCGGTCGCGAGGCCCGGGTCCGGCAGGTACCCGACCCGGTCCAGCGCTGCGGCGAGCTCCTCGGGCGTCACGGTTCCGAGAGTAGGCGGCGGGGGTCGTGGGGGAACCCTGAGAACGGGGGTCCGGGGGAAGTCAGGGTGCGGCCCCGATGTCGTGGAAGGCCTGGCGGAGCACTCTTGAGCCATGACGAACGACGTGCTCACCGAAGCCACCGACAAGGTCAAGAAGCTCCGCCGCAGCCGGGACGACAAGATGCTCGCCGGTGTGTGCGGCGGCGTCGCCAAGCTGCTCGGCGTGGACGCGGCGCTGGTGCGGATCCTGCTGGTCGCGGCCACCCTCTTCGGGTTCGGCGCCGGCGCGGTCCTCTACCTCGCCTGCTGGCTGCTCGTGCCCGAGGAGGGCTGATCCCCCGCCGGCGCCCCTACCGGGGGTGGCCGGGCACGCCCGGGAGCGCCTGCCACGGCCGGGGGCCGTCGAGGGGGCGGTACTCGACGCCGAGCGCGTCGAGCCGCGGCAGGTGGTGCTCGGCCAGCCGGGTCAGGAACTCCGCCTCGTCACGTCCGGCGGGGCTCCACACGACCTCGGCGAACGCGCTCAACCGGGGGAAGGCGGCGTAGTCGAGCCGCCGCGGCGAGTCGAGGTGTTCGGTCCACAGGTTCGCCTGCGCGCCGAGCACCCGGTCGGCCGCCGCGGGCTCGTACCGGTAGACGTCCTCCAGCGTGGTGACGGTGCCGACGGGCAGCGGCTCGTCGGGGTGGTCGGACTGCCGGTAGTCCAGGTACACGTGCTCCGCGGGGCACATCACGACGTCGTGCCCCCGTTCGAGCGCGGTCAGGCCGGGGTCCTCGCCGCGCCACGACGCGACGATCGTGCGGGCGGGCAGCGGTCCGACGCCGAGCACCTCGTCCCACCCGAACGGGCGGCGCCCGCGCTGGTGCAGGTGCTGGGCGATGCGGCGGACGAACCGGCCGTCGCCGCCCTCGGCCTCGTCACCGCCCAGCCCGACCACCTCGCCGGGGAAGACGTCGAGCAGCTCGTCGAACACCTGCCGGTAGAAGTCCACAGTGGACTCGTCGGCCTTCAGCACGTTGGGGTTGACCCCCCAGTCCGTCCACACGCCGCCGCCGGACACGCCGAGCTCCGGGTACGCCGCGATGGCCGCCTGGCTGTGGCCGGGCACGTCGATCTCCGGCACCACCGCGATGTGCCGCGCCGCCGCGTAGGCGACGACCTCGCGCAGGTCGTCCTGGGTGTAGTAGCCGCCGTGCGGCCGTCCGGTCATGCCGCCGGAGCGCCGGTCGCCGAACCGCGAGTCGGGCCGCCAGCCGCCGACCTCGTGCAGCCGCGGGAACCGCCGGGACTCGAACCGCCAGCCCTGGTCGTCGGTGAGGTGCAGGTGCAGCACGTTCAGCTTGTGCACGGCCAGCAGGTCCACGTACCGCAGCAGGTCGTGCTTGGGCAGGAAGTGCCGGGCCACGTCGAGCATCACGCCGCGCCACGCGAACCGGGGGTGGTCCTCCACCTCGCACACCGGCAGCGCCACCGCGCCCGGCGCCACCGCGCGGAACGCCGCCGGCCCGCTGAGCTGCCGCAACGTCTGCCGGGCGTAGAACTCGCCCGCGTCGTCGGACGCCTGGACCCGCACCCCCTCGTGCGACACGGACAGCCGGTAGCCCTCGGCGGGCCCGGCCACGCGCTGCACCTGGAACGTGCCGTCGAACGGCACCTCGCCGTCACCGCGCGTGAATGCCACCGGTCGGGGCAGGATCACGACTTCACCGCCCCTGCCAGTCCCGCGACCAGCCGCCGCTGCACCAGGATGAAAAACACCAACACCGGGATCGTCATCAGGGTCGATCCTGCCATGATCGCGCCCCAGTCGTTCTGGTCCGGCTTGACGAACACCTGCAGCGCCAGCGGCAGCGTCTGGTTCTCCGCGGCCGAGATGATGAACGTCTTGGCGAACAGGAAGTCGTTCCACGCGTGGATGAACGACAGCACGCTCGTCGCCACCAGACCCGGCGCGACCAGCGGGAACAGCACCTGCCACAGGAACCGGAAGCGGGACGCGCCGTCCAGCGCCGCCGCCTCCTCCAGCTCGACCGGGACGGCCGCGACGAACCCCCGCAGCATCCAGATCGCGAACGGCAGGCTGAACGCCAGGTGCACCAGCACCAGCGAGCCGAGGTGGTTGAGCCCGAACACCGGCGCGACGTCGCGCACCGACTGCATGACGAAGAACAGCGGGATGGTCAGCGCCTCGACCGGCACCATCTGCACCACCAGCAGCATGATCAGCAGCGTGGTGCGGCTGCGGAACCGGAACCGGGTCAGCGCGGTGGCCGCCAGGAACGAGATCAGCAGGCTGAGCAGCACCACCGAGACGGCCACCACCAGGCTGTTGACCAGGTAGCGGCCGAAGCTCTGCACGGTCAACGCGCGCACGAAGCTGTCGACCGTCGGCGCGAGCGTCCACGGCCGCGGGTCGGCCGAGATCACCTCCGCCTGCGGCTTCAACGCCGTCAGCACCATCCAGTACAGCGGGAACGCCACCACCGCCGCGATCACGACCGTGACGCCCTCGGTGATGCCCCGGGACACGCGCCGGTTCACAGCACCTCCCCGCTGCGCCGCAACGCCCGCAGGTAGCCGAGGGTGACGAGCAGCAGCAGCACGGTCGTCACCACGCCGATGCTCGCGCCCAGCCCGTACTCGGAGGCGGCGAACGCCTGCTGGTAGGCGTAGACGTTGAGCACCAGGTTCCGGCCGGCGATGCCGCCGCCGTTGGTCATGATGTAGATCTGGGTGAAGACCTTGAAGTCCCAGATGACCGACTGGATGGTCACCACGACCAGCAGCGGCCGCAGCAGCGGCAGGATCACGCTGGTCGCGGTCCTGGCGGTGCTCGCGCCGTCCAGCGCGGCGGCCTCCAGCACCTCGCCCGGGATGGCCTTGATGCCCGCGTAGAGCGTCACCATGACGAACGGGAACGAGCACCACACCACCTGCGCGGCGACCAGCCCGAACGCCACCCACCTGTCGTAGGTCCAGGAGAACCCGGTGGTGCCCAGCACCTCGTTGACGAACCCGAAGTTGGCGTCGAACAGGAACAGCCAGATCGTCGACCCGGCCACCGCGGGGGTGGCCCACGCGCCGAGCGCGGCCAGGAACAACACCATCCGCGCCCACGTGCGGACCCTGGTGGCCAGCACCGCCAGCGCGGTGCCGACCAGCAGGGTGCCCACCACGCACACCGCGGCGAACCCGACCGTCTGCCCGAGCACGGACCAGAACCGCTGGTCGGCCAGCAGGGTCGTGTAGTTGCCCAGGCCGAGGAAGGTCAGCGGCGCACCACCGCTGACCTGCTCCTGGCCGTAGTCGAACAGGGAGATCAGCACGAGCTGGTAGATCGGGTAGCCCATCAGCCCGACCAGCACCAGCAACGCGGGGGCGAGGTAGGCGAACGCGATCCGCCCGTCGCCCTTCGACGTCCGCAGCACACTCATGTCCTTTGTCCGGCTACGACGAGGCGAAGGCGGCGTTCATCTGGGCGGCGGCGTCCCCGGCGGCCCGGTCGAGGTCCGCGCCACCGGACGCGACCTGCTGCAACAGCGTCGGCAGCACGGCCTGGGCGTCGATCTTGGCCCAGCTCGGGGTGACCGGGACGAACCGCGTGCCCGCGTCCAGCGTCCTGGTGAACGGCTCCAGCGCCGGGTTGGCCTTCGCCACCTCGGCCTGCACGTCACCGAACGTCGGCAGGTTGCCCATCGCGTCGAACATCCGGCGCTGGTACTGCTTGCCGCCGAGCAGCCGGACGAACTGGTCGGCCAACGTCCTGCGCTCGCTGCCCTTGAGCACGCCGAGCAGGTTGCCGCCCGCGAACGCCGGCGCGATCTCGCCGGCCTTCTTCCCCGGCAGCGGCACGACCGCGTACTTGCCCGCGGCGGCGGAGGCGTCGACCGACTTGCGGTTGAAGTCGCCGCCGACGACCATCGCGGCCTTGCCGGCCCGGAACGCCTCGACGCTGGCGTCACCGCCGTTGCCCGCGCACTGGGCGGGCGGGCAGATGTCGTCCGCGATCAGCTCGGTGTACTGGCGCAGTCCTGCCTTCGACTCGGCGCTGTCGATGGCGGCGACGTACTTGTCGCCGTCCTTGCGGGCGATGTCGCCGCCGTTGGCCCACACGAACGGCATCGCGCCGTAGGTGTACTTGCCGCCGGCGGAGATGCCGAGCAGGTCGGGCTTCGCGGCGCGGATCCGGCGGGCCAGCGGAGCGATCTCGTCGAGCGTGGCCGGCGGCTGGAGGTTCAGCTCCTGGAACACGTCGGTGCGGTAGTAGAGCGCGCGCACGCCGACGTACCAGGGGACGCCGTAGACCTTGCCGTCCACCTTGCCGGTGTCCAGGACGGCGGGCAGCAGGTCCTTCGCCTCGGGCCACCCGCCGAGGTCGAGCTCCGCGAACCCGCCGCCCGCGACGTAGCCGGCCAGGTCGGTGTTGCCGAACTCCGCGACGTCGGGCGCGCTCTTCGGGTCGCTGAACGCGGCCTTGAACCGCTCGGCGCGGGTCTGCACCTGGATGTACTGGACGTCGACCGTGACGCCCTGGTGCGCCTGCTCGAACTCGGTGACCGCCTCCTTGACGACCGCCTCCTTCGGGGCCCGGTTGACCTCGTCGAACAGCCAGACCCGCAGCTGCCCCGACTGCTCGTCACCACCGGTGGGCGCCGGGCCGGACTGGACCGGGGCGCACCCGGCCAGCACGACGGCGCCCACGACCGCTGCTACTGCGAACCGCATCTCGCCCACCTTCCAGGTGTGTCGCACCCCAGCTCGCGTTGCGTCATGTGCAACGGCTATTTCACGGGAAGCAACGGCGATGCTAATGTCCGCATCGGCAAGCGGTCTAGACCAGATTCGCCCAGGACCGGACCGCGGCGGCGGACACCGGGGCGTCCCACCCGCCTGGCCGCACGGCGCTGCCGACGTGGAAACCGGTGGCGCCCAAGGCTTTCAGCGGCGCGACGTGCTCGGCCTTGAGCCCGCCGCCGACCAGCAGCCGGACCGCGCCCTGCCGGGCGGCCAACCGTCCCAGCACGTCGAACCCGTCCGTGACGCCGCGGGCGCTGCCGGCCGCGAGCACCGTGTCGCAGCCGAGCCCGCCGACGACCTCCCACGCCGCCTCGGGGTCCGCCGAGTTGTCCAGCGCGCGGTGGAACGTCCAAGCGCACCCGTCCAGCTCCGCCACCAGGGCCGCGCACGCCGCCTCGTCCACCCGCCCGTCGGCGTCGAGGAAGCCGAGGACGAACTCCGACGCGCCCGCCTCGCGCAGCGCCGCGGCGTCACGCCGCAACCGGTCGAGGTCGCCGGGGACGAAGCCGGGCGCGTCGCGCAGCATGACCCGCACCGGCAGGTCGGTCGCGGAGAGCACGTCCCGCAGCACGGTGACCGGCGGCGTGAGCCCGTCCGCGGCCATGTCGACGGTGAGTTCCAGCCGGTGCGCGCCGCCGGCCTGGGCGGCCTCGGCGTCGGTGGCGTCCAGTGCGATGACCTCAAGCATGGTCTAGACCATACTCAGCGGTCGGGCTCCCCCGGCCGCCAACGGTGAACTGTTAAAACGCCGGGACGTATCCAGCGTAGAACTACTCACTCCTTACCTGATGACCGATCCTCACCCCGACTGAGGAGGCCCGCATGACCGCCACTCCGCCTGGCGTCGACGAACTGGATCCGGCGCGGCTCGACACCGACGCGCTGGAGCTGGAGTTCGCCGGCACCGACGAGGTGACCGACCCGCAGGACCTGCCGCCCGTCTCACCCGACGGCCAGCACCAGACGCACGGGGACCCGGTGGAGACCGCGCCCGCGGTCACCAGCTGAACGACTTGGGGGGGAAGGCGGTGGTCGGTCGGCTTCGAGGGGTGCCGATCGGCTGCCGCCGACAGTGGAGGGGGGAGGCGGTCCGCGGTGCGAGGGGGGCATCGCGGACCGCCGCCGCGCCGGTGACGGCGAAGGTGTGTGACGATCAGCTTCGGCTGGGGGATGCCGAGGAGGAGGTGACGACGTGGGAGAACTGCGCACGGCCGGAGAGCGTCCACCGTGGGAGGGTCTCGACGGGACGGACCGGCACGCGGCCTGCGTCGTCGCGGCTCGCGACGGGGACCGCAGGGCCCTGGACGTGCTGGTCGCCGACCTGACGCCGCTGGTGTGGCACGTGGCGCGGGGGCACGGGCTGGACCGCAGCACCGCCGAGGACGTGGTGCAGACGGTCTGGCTCGCGCTGCTGCGCCACCTCGACCGGCTGGTCCAGCCGCGTGCGCTGGCCGCGTGGCTCGTCGTCGCGACGCGCCGCGAGGCCCAGCGGACCTGGACACCGGCTCGCCGTGAGGCGGCGCTAAGCGACGAGCTGATGGACCAGATGGAGAGCGAGTACGGCCTGCCCGAGGACGCCGCCCTGGTCGACGACCGCGACCACCGGCTGTGGCGGGCCTTCGGCCGCTTGTCGCAGAGGTGCCAGGAACTCCTGCGCCTCACCGTGCTGGCAGGCCGGGCGGAGTACCGCGCGGTCGCGGAAGCACTGTCCATGCCGCGCGGCAGCATCGGCCCCACCCGGGGTCGGTGCCTGACCATGTTGCGCACACATCTCGAAGCGGAAGGAGGATCGCGGTGAACGACATCGACCCGCGCGATGACCGCAGAGGCCAAGATGACCGCAGAGGCCAAGAGGACACCGCTGTCCTCACTGAGCTCAACCGCCTGGTGTACGAGTTGGACGCGCCCCCGGCGGGGCTCGTCGAACGCATCCAGTTCGCGGTGGCACTGGAGAACCTGGACGTCGAGGTGGCCCGCTGGGAACGCGCGGGCTCGTTCGCGGGCGTGCGCGGGGACAACCCCGGGACCATCACGTTCACCGTGGACAACCTGACGTTGATGGTCAACTTCACCTCGACCGGCGCCCGGCACCGCATCGACGGCTGGCTCGTGCCCGCGGGTGAGCACACCGTCGAGGTGCGGGTGGCCGAGCACAAGTCGAGCACCACCAAGGCCGACGACGGTGGCCGGTTCGTGCTGTCCGACGTGCCGGCGGGGACCACGCAGATCGTGGTGCACCTGGTGAACTCCCGGGGCGAGCCCGGCCGGACGGTCGTCACGCCGACGATCATGTTGTAGGGCGGCCCACCGGGTCGCACCCGGTGCCGCGCCGGGCCGTCCGGCGTGCATTCACTCAGCGTGACCCGTTCGGCTCAGGCACAGCATCCGCAAGACGGCTTCTCGGACACGTTCGGTGTGCTGGCATTGAGGACGTGCCCCCGACTCCTGCCGCCCTGCCGGCCTCCCCGCACGCCTCCAGCGGTGTCGACGTAGCGGTCGGCCTGCACAAACAGGCCTATCGCGCGGCGTCGGGCGGCCGTCCGGCGGAGGCCGTGACGTTGCTGCGGCGGGCGTTGCGCGCACTGCCCGTGACATCACCGGGCGTCGAGGCGACCACGGTCCGCATCCGGATCCTCATCACCCTGTCCTACGGCGAGGCGGAGACCGACTCCGTCCAGGACGGCCTGGCCCGACTGAAGACCGCCGCCGAGCTGATCACCACGCTGCCCGAGGGGCCGGACGCGGTGGGGCTGCGGGCGATCGTGAAGGACCAGCAGGCCCTCATCCTGCACCGGGCCGGCCGCACGGCCGAGGCCCTCGCCCTCTACGACGAGTCGGTGCGCCGCCTGGAGGACGGGTGGGCGTCCGGCGCGGTCGGCGCGACGACGTTGTCGACGGCACTGGTGAACCGCGGGCTGACCAACATCGCGTTCGGCCTGCCGGACGCGGCGGAGCGGGACCTGCGCCGCGTGATCGCGCTGGCCGAGGCCGAGGACCTGCCGCTGATGAAGGCCAAGGCGCTGGCGAACCTCGGGGACATCGCCCACCTGACCGGTGACGTGCCCCGGTCGCTGGCCTACCACGAGCAGGCCGAGCGGGTGTTCCGGCTGCTCGCGCCCGACCTGCTGGGGCGCACCCGGATCGACCGGGCCAGGGTGATGCTGGCCGCGGGGCTGGCCGACGAGGCGGCCGAGCACCTGGACGAGGCGCTGGTCGTGCTGCGTCGGCGTCGGGTGGGTCAGGACCTGGCGGAGGCGGAACTGGCCCGCGCCGCCGCGGCCCTGCTGCAGAACGACCCCGGGACCGCCCGTCAGCTGGCCGGCCAGGCCCAACGCCGCTTCCGCCGCCGGGGCAGCAAGTCGTGGGCCGAGTTGGCGTCGCTGATGCGCATGCGAGCCGACTTCGCCACCGCCACCCCCTCGGAGGGCGGCGGTCCCGGTGGGGTCGATCCCGGTGGGGTGAATCCGGAAGGGGCAACTCCCTCACCCGAAGGGCTGGTCGTGCTGCCGACCCAGTCGCGTGCGGGAGCGCCGGACGTCCCGTCGTCGCCGGCGGTCGCGCCCGGCCGCGGGGCGGCGCGGGTCACCCCCGCTCGCGCGACCCGGCTGGCCGAGCGGTTGACCGCGGTGGGGCTGACCGACGAGGCCTCCATGGCCAGGTTGCTCGCCGTGCGGATGGCGCTCCGCCGCGGTGACCCGAAGGCCGCCCGCGCGTTGCTGGACCGGGTCCCCGCCCCCGGTCCCATCACGCCGGTCGACCACCGGATGCTGCTGCGGCTGTGCCGCGCCGAGCTGGCGGTGGCCGTGGGCGAGCCGCGGTTGGCGTTGCGCGAGGCCGAGGAGGGGCTGGCCGAGCTGGGCCGCGTCCGCGATCGGATGGGTGGTCTGGACCTGCTGTGCGGCACCGCGGTCCACGGTCGGGAGCTGGGTGAGCTGGCCGTCGGTCTCGTCCTCGACGGCGACGGCGACGCGGAGGCGGCGTTCGACTGGCTGGAGCGGACGCGGGCGCAGGTGTACCGGTACGAGCCGCTGCCGGCGATCGACGACCCGGTGCTGGCGCGGCGGGTAGCGGAGTCGCGGTCGTTGTCGCGGGCCGTGCAGCAGGCGCGGTTGGACCGCCGGCCGGTGCGCGAGCTGGAGGACCGGCTGGACGAGTTGCAGCAGGAGGTCGCGCGGCTCGGGTGGCACACGAGCGTGTGGGGCCGGCCGCGCCCGGTGTGCGGGGTGGCCGAGGTGCGTGCCGCACTGGGTGACCGCGCCCTGGTGAGCTTCGTGGCCCACGGTGACGTGCTGTCGGCCGTGGTCCTGGTGGCGGGTGAGGCGGCGCTGGTGCGGCTGGGGCGGGCGTCGGAGGTGTTCGAGGCGGTCCGGCAGCTGCACGCCGACGTGGACGCGCTCGCGCCCGACCACCTGTCACCGCTGGTCGCGGGGGCCGTGGCGGCGTCCGCGATGCTCCGCGCCGAGCGGTTGGACCACACGCTGATGGGTCCGCTGGCGGCGTTGGTCGGTCAGCGCGAGCTGGTCGTGGTGCCGACCGGTGACCTGTACGCGGTGCCGTGGAACGTGCTGCCGTCACTGCACGGCCGTCCGATCGTGGTCACCCCTTCGGCTACCGCGTGGCTGAACGCGACGTCCGCGCGTCCGACGGCGACCCGGGTCGTGCTGGTGGGCGGGCCGGACCTGCCGGAGGTCGTCGGGGAGATGAGCGACCTGCGCGGCACGTACCCCGACGCGGTGGTCGCGGAAGCGGTGGGCGACGTGCTGGCCGCGCTGGACGGCGCCCGGTTGGCGCACCTCGCGGCGCACGGCGAGCACGTCGCGGACAACGCCCTGTTCTCCCACCTGGAGCTGGTCGACGGTCCGCTGTTCGCGCACGAAGCCGCCCGCCTGCGGACCGCGCCCGAGCAGGTGGTGCTGGCGGCGTGCTCGTTGGCGCTGAGCCACATCCGGCCGGGTGACGAGGCGCTGGGCTTCGCGGGCGCCCTCCTGGCCGGCGGGTCGCGCACGGTCGTGGCGGCGGTCAACAAGGTGGGCGACCGGGCGACCGCGATGACCATGGCGACGTTCCACAAGCTCATGGCGGACGGCAAACCCCTGTCCCACGCCCTGGCCGAAGCAACCGCCGCCGACCCCCTCCGCCGCCCTTTCGTGTGCTTCGGCGCCTGACCACCGATCCACCAGCCCCAGCACCCCACCCACCCGCGAATCCCCGCCCCACCCGCGAATCCCCGCCCCTCCCCCGAATCCGCGCCCCCTCCCCCGATCCCTCGCCCTCCGCCCCCGATTCCCCTGCCGTGCCCTCGATTCCCCGCCCCGAATCCGCGCCCCTCAATTGCCCCGCCGCCCCTCAATTCACCTGCCGTGCCGTCGATTCCCCTGCCGTGTCCTCGATTCCCTGCTTCGCCGGCTTCTCGTGCTTGTGGCTTGGCTTGGGCCTCGTGAGGGCTCGGTCGATCCGAGGGCGGGTCGTCAGAACGCGCCGAGCAGCGCTCCCGCGTGACTGACCGGCACGGTGTGCGTGGCGAACCCGGTCCCGGTGGCGACGTGCAGCAGGAACCCCGTCGGCTCGTCGAGGTACCCGGCCTGCCGGTCGGCCCGGAGGGTGAGCGACGTCTGGCGGTAGGTGCTCGGCGCGATCGACACCTCCGTCCCCGCGAACGGCACGCTGACCGCCCGGTGCACGTGCCCGGCCAGAACGCGGGCCACGTGGCCGTGGCGGGCGAGCACGGTGCCCAACGCCGGCCCGTCGTCCAGCCGCATGCCGTCGAGCAGCGGGATGCCGACCGCCACCGGCGGGTGGTGCAGGCACACGAAGGCCGGCACGTCGGGCCGGCGGCCGAGGACGTCGTCCAGCCACGACAGCTGCTCCTCACCGAGCAGCCCGGCCGGGCTGTCGGGTCGGCGCGAGTCGAGCGCGACGACGGTGGCACCGGGCAGGTCGACGACGTAGTTCGTCGACCCGCCGCCGCCGAGGAACGGCGTCCCGCCGAACACCTCCAGCAGCGCCCCGGGCTCGTCGTGGTTGCCCATGATCAGGTGCAGCGGCAGCGGGAAGTTGCCGATCACCTCGCGCAGCTGCGCGTAGGCGTCGACATCGCCGTGCTCCGCCAGGTCACCGGTGATCACCACGCAGTCCGGCCGGGGGTCCAACGCCAGCACCCGCCCCAACGCCCGGCGAAGGGCCGCAGCCGGCTCCGCGGCCAGGGCATCGGTCCGCAGGTGCGGGTCGCTCAGGTGCGCGATGAGCACGTGTTCAGCTCCAGTTCCAAGGCCGAGCAGGCAGATAGGCAGATGGGCGGGGGGCAGATGGGCGGGTGGGTTCAGGCGGTGGGTGGTTCGGGCGGTGGGGTGGTTCGGGGTTCGGCTTCGTTTTAACCGAGTGGCGGTAACAGTGTTTCCGTACACTTCTCGGTCGATCTCACCCGATCGTGTGGCCCTGGCCCGTCCAAGACCAGGGCTGGCCGAGGTCAGCGGGGTGGGGACGGCGAAGGGCCCGGTCCGCCTGAGGCGAACCGGGCCCTTCGTGACTTCGGCCGATCGGACCTGGGTCAGGTGACCTGGTCGATCAGAAGTCCATGCCGCCGGCGTCCGGGACGGCCGGGGCAGCGCCCGCCTTCTCCGGCTTGTCCGCCACCACGGCCTCCGTGGTGAGGAACAGCGCGGCGATGGACGCGGCGTTCTGCAGCGCCGAGCGGGTGACCTTGGTCGGGTCGGGCACGCCGGCCGCCAGCAGGTCCTCGTACACACCGGTGGCGGCGTTGAGGCCGTGGCCCACGGGCAGGCCCTTGACCTTCTCCACCACGACGCCGCCTTCGAGGCCGGCGTTGATGGCGATCTGCTTCAACGGCGCCTCGACGGCGACCTTGACGATGTTCGCACCGGTCGCCTCGTCACCCTCGAGGTGCAGGTCCGCGAACGCGATCTCGGCGGCCTGGAGCAGCGCGACGCCACCACCGGCGACGATGCCCTCCTCGACGGCGGCCTTCGCGTTGCGCACGGCGTCCTCGATGCGGTGCTTGCGCTCCTTCAGCTCCACCTCGGTGGCGGCGCCGGCCTTGATGACCGCGACACCGCCGGCGAGCTTCGCCAGGCGCTCCTGCAGCTTCTCGCGGTCGTAGTCGGAGTCCGACTTCTCGATCTCGGCGCGGATCTGGTTCACGCGACCCTGGATCTGCTCGGGGTCACCCGCACCCTCGACGACCGTGGTCTCGTCCTTGGTCACGACGACCTTGCGGGCCTTGCCCAGCAGCGACAGGTCGGCGTTCTCCAGCTTGAGGCCGACGTCCTCGGTGATGACCTGGCCACCGGTGAGGGTCGCGATGTCCTGCAGGATCGCCTTGCGGCGGTCACCGAAGCCCGGGGCCTTCACGGCGACGGACTTGAACGTGCCGCGGATCTTGTTGACGACCAGCGTGGCCAGGGCCTCGCCCTCGACGTCCTCGGAGATGATCAGCAGCGGCTTGCCGCCCTGCATGACCTTCTCCAGCAGCGGGAGCAGGTCCTTGACCGTCGAGATCTTCGAGCCGTAGAGCAGGATGTACGGGTCCTCGAGGACCGCTTCCTGGCGCTCGGGGTCGGTCACGAAGTAACCGGAGATGTAGCCCTTGTCGAAGCGCATACCCTCGGTGAGCTCGAGCTCCAGCCCGAGGGCGTTGCTCTCCTCGACGGTGATGACGCCTTCCTTGCCGACCTTGTCCATCGCCTCTGCGATGAGCTCGCCGATGGTCGAGTCGCCCGCGGAGATGGACGCCGTGGCGGCGATCTGCTCCTTGGTCTCGACCTCCTTGGCGGTCTTCAGCAGCTGCTCGGTCACGGCCTCGACGGCCTTCTCGATGCCGCGCTTGAGGCCGAGCGGGTTCGCACCCGCGGCCACGTTGCGCAGGCCCTCGCGGACCAAGGCCTGGGCGAGCACGGTGGCGGTGGTGGTGCCGTCACCCGCGACGTCGTCCGTCTTCTTCGCCACTTCCTTGACGAGCTCGGCCCCGATCTTCTCCCAGGGGTCCTCGAGCTCGATCTCCTTGGCGATGGAGACGCCGTCGTTGGTGATGGTCGGCGCACCCCACTTCTTTTCGAGCACGACGTTGCGGCCCTTGGGGCCGAGCGTCACCTTGACGGCGTCGGCGAGAGTGTTCATGCCACGCTCAAGGCCGCGGCGGGCATCCTCGTCGAACGCGATCATCTTGGCCATTGCGGTGTGTTCCTCCGCCTGATTACGAATGGGGCCACTGCGGGCTCGCGCCCACAGCGGAACACGGTGCTTCGGCCAGGATTCGGTGCCCGCGACGGACGACCCGCCCCCGGAGGGGCAAGCCTCACCGTCCTAGCCTGCGTGTTGGCACTCAGGTGTTCCGAGTGCCAACATCGGTTTTAGCACTCGACGGGGGCGAGTGCAAGAAGAGCTGGTCAGCGGGACGTCCGAACGGGCACGCTGGTGGGCAGCGGTTTGCTGCTCGTCGTGCCCCCGACCTCGATGGACTGGGTGCTGCCGGTCGTGCCGCCCTGGCGCGGAGGTTCATCCTTCGGCGTGAGGATCACCACGAGGATGACGACGAGCACGATCGCGACCGCGCCGGCGATCACGGGCGCGAGCCAGGCGGGCCGGGACTTGCCGGTGCTGGTGAACGCGCTGGCGCCGACCTGGGCGGGCGGGCGCAGCCGCACGGGGTCCTGGAGGAACCCCGGCTGCGGGTGGCCGGGCTGTTGCTGCTGGTAGGGCGGCCGGTACTGCTGCGCGGGCACGCCGCCGGTCTGCGGGCCCATCGGCATCGGGCCGGAGTCGGTGCGGCGGGGCGGCGGGGCGCCCTGGGGCGCGGCGGACAGCGCGACGCGCGCCGCGGCGATCAGCTCGGCGCACGAGCCGTAGCGCTGGGACGGGTCCTTGGAGGTGCCCTTGCGCAGCACGTCGTCGATGGCGGGCGGCAGCGCCACCACGGAGGTCAGCGAGGGGATCTCCGAGCCGAGGTGGCCCTGGATGACGTCCTGCACGCTGCCCTGGAACGGCGGTCGCCCGGACAGGCACGCGTAGACCATGCAGGCGAGCGCGTACTGGTCGGTGCGGCCGTCGAGCGGTTCGCCGCGCAGGTGCTCGGGCGCGGCGTAGGTGGGTGAGCCGAGGAAGTCGCCGGTGCGGGTGCGGTGGCCGGTGGCGCCGCGCCGGGTGAGGCCGAAGTCGGCCAGGTAGACGTGCTCGTTCGCGGCTTCCTTGGTGGTGACCAGCACGTTGGCCGGTTTCACGTCGAGGTGGACCAGGCCCTTGCCGTGGAGCATGTCCAGCGCCTCGGCCACCTGGCCGAGCAGCGCCAGGGTGCGGGCGGGCGAGAGGGGGCCGTCCTTGATGTGGCTGGCGAGGTCCTGGCCGTCGACCAGGCGCATCGCGATGTAGAGCAGGCCGTCGACCTCGTCGAAGTCGTAGAGCGGCACGATGTTGGCGTGGTCGATCGCGGAGGTGTTGCGGGCCTCGTCGACGAATCGCTCGCGGAACTCGGCGTCCGCGGTGAGGTGTTCACCGATGACCTTCAGCGCGACCTTGCGACCGAGCCTGACGTCCGTGGCCCGGTAGGTCACGCTCATGCCACCGCGGCCGAGCACCCCGTCGATCCGGTAGTGCCCCAACCGTCGCCCGCTCAGGTCCTCCGACACGCGAGGGAGCCTAACCTCCCCGTGGACGCGGGTGCGCGGGGTTCCCGGCAAACGGGGCGTGCCCGGACCCGGACGGAGCAGGTCGGGGACGCCGGTGGAGCGGGGAACGCGGGTGGAGCGGGTGGTGCCGGTCGTGCGGACGAGGCCGGTGGGCCCGGCGGACGGGGAAGGCGGCCCGGCCCGCCGCGGCGGGCCGGGCGGAGGTCACGATGCCTTTCGCACGTCCGATGCCTGGCTGCGGCCGTCGCGCCCTGCCTGGATCTCGAACTCCACGCGGTCGCCCTCGGCCAGCGTCCGGAAGCCTTCCATCTGGATCGCCGAGTAGTGCACGAACACATCGGGCCCGCCGTCCGCGGCGATGAATCCGTACCCCTTCTCCGAGTTGAACCACTTGACCGTGCCGACAGCCAAGACGTCCTCCTTCGAGAAATACCTTGAGCAAACCGCCACGCTAGAGGCACGAGGGGGTTCCCCGATACCTCCTTATGGAGTCATGAGCGGATGCTGAATCCGTTGTCGCGCAACCAACTGACGAGTCCGCGCGGGCTGCGGGTCCGGGTGAGCACCAGTCCGGGACCGGCGAAGTCCAGGACCAGTCCTTCGCCATTCCGCACGGATTGGGGCGCATCGGGGGAAACGGCGCGCAGTCGGCACTGCACGGTGTCGGCGAACGCGACCACGTGGCCGCCGGCGACGGTGACCAGCTCACCCGGTTCGAGGGTGACGACGTCGAGCGTGCCGTAGCAGCTGAGCACGACGGAGCCGACGCCGAACGCGTAGGCGAGGAAGCCGTGGTCGCCGCCGTGCAGGGTGCGCACGGGCGGCGCGGACGGGTCCAGGCGGGCGGTGGCGGCGCAGGCGAGCCAGCTGTCGCGGTTGACGCACCAGCCGGTCGTGCCCTCGAGGTCGAGCACGTGCAGGTCGCCGGGCAGGGGCGGGGCGACGTCCACCCAGCCGCCCTCGGGGCCCGCGGTGCACAGGGCGGCGTTGACGCCGGGCGCCTTGGTCTTGCCGTCGATGGTGACGCCGTAGCTGGTCGCGAGCACGCTGGAGCGCTCGACCACCACCGGTTCACCGGGTGCCAGGACGAGTCGGGCGACCCCGAACGTGGGGGTGTGGCGGGTCCGGACCTGCAACTTTCCCCCTGTCGTGATCAGCCGGTTGGAGCAGTCTGCCACGGGCGCGGCAGGATGGTGCGCGTGTCCAACGCGCTGACCCGAGTCGCTGATCACAAGGCCCGCGTCGCCGGGCTCCTCGGACCGATGCCGGTGGCGGAGCTGCCGGTGGCCGACTGCCTGGGGCTGGTGCTGGCCGAGGACGTGGTCGCGCCGGTGCCGCTGCCGCCGTTCGACAACTCCGCGATGGACGGTTACGCGGTGCGCGCGGCCGACGTGGCGTCGGTGCCGGTGGAGCTGCCGGTGGTGGAGGACATCCCGGCGGGGCGGACGTCGTCGGTGCCGCTGGCGGCGGGCACGGCGCACCGGATCATGACCGGGGCGCCGGTGCCGCCCGGTGCGGACGCCGTGGTGCAGGTCGAGTGGACCGACGGCGGCACGTCGGTGGTGCGGGTGGACCGCGGGGTGGCGGTCGGCGCGAACGTGCGGCGCGAGGCGGACGACGTGGCCGTGGGCACGACGGTGCTGCGGGCCGGCGCGGTGCTCGGCCCGGCGCAGCTGGGGTTGGCCGCGGCGCTCGGGTTCGGCGCGCTGCCGGTGCGGCGCAGGCCCAGGGTGCTGGTGCTGTCGACGGGGTCGGAGCTGGTGGGGCCGGGTGTGCCGCTGGAGCCGGGGCAGATCTACGAGTCGAACGGCGTGATGCTGGCCGCGGCGGTGCGCGAGGCGGGCGGTGAGGCGGAGCTGCTGCGGTTCGTGCCGGACGACGTGGAGCGGTTCCACGAGGCGATCGCGCCGCGGTTGGCGTCGGTCGACCTGCTGCTGACCTCCGGTGGCGTCAGCGCGGGGGCGTACGAGGTGGTGAAGGACGCGTTCACCGGGCGCGGGGTGGAGTTCACGAAGGTCGCGATGCAGCCGGGCGGGCCGCAGGGCGCGGGGCGCTACCAGGGCGTCGCGGTGGCGACGCTGCCCGGGAACCCGGTGAGCGCGCAGGTGTCGTTCGAGGTGTTCATCCGGCCGGCGCTGCGGGCCGCGATGGGGTTCGCCGCCGTGGAGCGGCCGACCGCGCTGGCCCGGTTGAGCGCGCCGGTCACCTCGCCGGCGGGGCGCACGCAGTTCCGGCGCGGCGCGTACGACCCGGAGTCGGGACGCGTGGTGACGCCCGTCGGCGGGCCGGGGTCGCACCTGCTGTCGGCGTTGGCGATCAGCAACTGCCTGATCGAGGTGCCGGAGGACGTCACGGAGCTCCCCGCGGGGGCCGAGGTCGCCGTCCGGCTGCTGCACGGAGAGTAGTTCCCGGCTGACCATCGGCGTTGATCAACGCTGTGACCAGGCTTACACTCGTGGTGATCTCCAGGTCCGGCACGTCCGTGCGTTCGTCGGGGGACGCACGGGCGGGCCGGACGAGGGCCGGCGGAGCCGCGTAGCGTGTGGCGGGCCGGAAGACCGCCCTGACACGGAAGAGCCATGACCGCCGATCGCGACAAGCACAGTGGTGCCGTCTCCCACTTCCTCGAGCTCGCCCGGGGCATCGTGCCCCCGATGCACCCCGCGGGCCGTCCCTTCGTAGCGGGCGCCGCCGTGGCGACGCTGCTGCTGCGCCGGTACTCCAAGCGCGCCGGTGTCGTCGGCGGTCTGCTGACCGCGTGGGTCGCGTGGTTCTTCCGCGAGCCCAAGCGCACCACCCCGACCCGGCCCGGCCTCGCGGTCGCGCCGGCCGACGGCACGGTGTCGCACGTCGTCGAAGCCGCGCCGCCCGCCGAGCTGGGTCTCGGTGACGCGCCGATGACGCGGATCAGCGTGTTCCTGTCGGTGTTCGACGTGCACGTGCAGCGCGTGCCCGTGGCGGGCCTGGTGCGGCAGGTGTCGTACCGGCCCGGCAAGTTCCTGTCGGCCGACCTCGACAAGGCCAGCGACGACAACGAGCGCAACACGGTGTGGCTGAGCACCCCGTCCGGTCAGGACGTGGTGGTCGTGCAGATCGCGGGCCTGGTGGCGCGGCGGATCGTGTGCGAGGTCGCCGAGGGCGACAAGGTGGCGGCCGGGCAGACCTACGGCCTGATCCGGTTCGGGTCGAGGGTCGACCTGTACGTGCCCGCCGGCAGTCGCGTGCTGGTCGAGGCCGGTCAGCGGACCATCGGTGGCGAGACCGTGCTCGCCGAGCTTCCCGCGGAGGGCTGAGCGGATGGCTCCGAGCGGGCCGGGCATCAGGCTGCTGCCGAACGCCATCACGGTCCTCGCCATGTGCGCGGGGCTGTCGGCCGTGCACTTCGCGATCGTCGAGATGTACGGGGCGGCGATCGGGTCGATCGCGGCGGCGGCGGTGTTCGACGGGTTGGACGGGCGGATCGCCCGGCTGCTCGACGCGACCAGCAAGATGGGCGCCGAGCTGGACTCGTTGGCGGACGCGATCTCGTTCGGCGTCGCGCCCGCGCTGGTGATCTACGTGTGGAAGTTCGAGCCGACCCGTGAGGGCTGGGTCCTCGCGTTGATCTTCGCGGTGTGCATGGTGCTGCGGTTGGCGCGGTTCAACACGCTGCTGGAGGTCGAGCAGCCGCCGTTCGCGAAGGAGTTCTTCGTGGGCGTCCCGGCGCCGGCCGGCGGGTTGTTGCTGCTGCTGCCGCTGATCCTGGACGAGCAGCTGGGCCGCGGCGGGTGGTGGTCCGGGTCGGCGGTCGTCGCCGTGTGGACCGTCGCGATCGCGCTGCTGCTGGTCAGCCGCATCCCGACGCTGTCGGTGAAGACGATCAAGGTCCCGGCGCGGCTCGTCGCGCCGCTGCTGGTCCTGGTCGGCCTGCTGGCGGCGGCCGTCATCACGTTCCCGCTGGTGGCGCTGAGCGCGGCGATGCTGGTGTACCTCGGGCACCTGCCGTACTCGGTGCGCCGCTACCGGTGGCTGGCGAAGCACCCGGAGGCCTGGTCGGTGCCGGCGGCGGACCGGAGGGCGATCAAGCGGGCGCACGGCGTGGCGGCGCGTCGGCTGGGTCTGCGGCAACCGCTCGGGGGTCGTGTCGCGGGAGCCGCGATGCGTGCCGTCCGCCGGCCGCGGCGGAGCGTGGACCCGACCCAGGTGGCGGCGGAGACGAACGGGCAGCGGAGGCCGGGCAGGCGGCGCGGGTGGCGGCAGATCGGCTTGCGCAGGCATGATCGGCCTTAGGTCGGTAAGCTGGCTCTGAGCAGGGGTTATACGGTTGGCAGGCCGTACCCGAACGGGTGATTTCGGGTGCGGCGATGTACGGAAACGCCGTTATTGGGCCGCCCGAACGTCGGTTGAAACAACGAGGCCGGCACCAACCACCGCCCCTCGAATCACCTCGGGTCCGGCCGCCTCGGGACTGGTCGTCTCGGGTCCCGGTCTGCACGGGCCTGGCCGCCACAGGCCTGGTTGACTCGGACCGGACCACCTCGGGTTCGGTCGCCACAGGCCTGGTCGCCTCGGGCCGGACCACTTCGGCCCGTACGGCCCACGCCGATCACCCGTGGCGATCACCTCAGCTGATCCCGACCCCGGCTCCGTGGCCCTGGTCGGGGTGGCGAGGCCGGATCCCGGTCGGGTGGGGAGGCGACCCCACGGGGATACAGGCCACGGGACCGCGGTTCAGGGTCGAGAGTCGCTGGCTCGGCTGGCGGGTGGCGGGTGCTGCCCACCTCGCGACCGCGATCCGCCAGCCGGTCGGTCGGTCCGACCTGGTCGAACCGAGCGACTTCCGGGCCGCGCGAGCCTGTGACCGGCCGAGCCTGGCGAACGTGCGCGCCGACGACCGTGCGAGCCCGCGGAACGCGCGAGCCTGCGACCGTGCGAGCCGGCGGACCACGCGAGCCTGCGGAACGCCCGCGCCGGCGGAACGCCTGAGCCGGCGGAACGCCCGAGGCGGCGAAACGCCTGAGCCGGCGGACCGCGAGCCGGCCAGGTGCCCTACCCGGACCACTCGGCCCAACTACGCTCATGTCGTGATCACGCTGACCGCCCGCCTGTCCCCCTCCGCCCTGGACACCCGTCGCGGCGTGGTGCGCTTGCACCCGGAGGTGCTGGACGCGCTCGGCTTGCAGGCGTGGGACGCGGTGCGGTTGACCGGGGCTCGGGTCAGCGCCGCGCTCGCCGCGGCCACCGCTGGTGACGGTCCGCCCGGAGTGGTGCTGGTGGACGACGTGACGCTGTCGAACCTCGGCGTGGTCGAAGGCGCGGAGGTGGTGGTGGCTCCCGTGGAGGTGGCGGCGGCCCGGGCGGTGATCGTGGCCGGGTCGCGGTTGGCCAGCACGTCGCTCACGCCGGAGACGTTGCGGATGGCGTTGACCGGCAAGGTGTTGACGGTCGGTGATGCGGTCTCGCTGCTGCCCCAGGACCTCGCGCCGCCGCCCGGGGCGGATGTCAGCGCGACTCGCAGCAAGTTGTCCAACGCCATCGGGATGACGTGGACCAACGAGTTGTTGACCATCACGTCGGCCGAGCCCGCCGGTGGGCCGGTGACGGTGCAGCCATCGACGGTGGTCGGGTGGCGTGACGGTGCCCGCACCGGCGATGGGCCCACCGGAGGGCCCTCCGAGGGGAGGGCCATCGTCGGAGAGGGGATGCGTGCCCGGTCTGGTTCGGGTGGAGGCCGGGTTGGGGAGCGGGGCCCGGTTGGTGGGAGCGCGAGGGATGGGAGCGCGAGGGATGGTGGCGCGCAGGCTCAGGCGGGGGCGAGTGAGGCGGTAGGGGCGGAGGGGCAGGGGTGGGTGCCCGTGGTCCCGGTGGTGCCGGTCGCGGATTTGGTGGGGCAGGGTGAGGCGGCGAAGCGGTTGGCGGAGTGGTTCGAGCTGACGTTCAGCCACCCCGAGTTGTTGGCGCGGTTGGGGGCGACGGCCCGGTTGGCGGCGTTGGTCAGCGGGCCCGAGGGGGTCGGCAAGGCGACGTTCGTGCGGGCCGTGGCGCAGGCGGCGGACGTGGCGGTGGTGGAGGTGGCCGCCCCGAGCATCGCGGTGCTGGAGGCGAACGCGGCGGCGCAGCGGGTCGTCGACGCGGTGGCCCGGGCGCGGGAGCAGGTGCCGTCGGTGCTGTTGGTGACCGACGTGGAGGCGTTGTTGCCGGCGGCTTCGGCGCCGCCGGTCGCGACGGTCGTGCTGGACGCGTTGCGCGGTCGGCCGGACGGGGTGGCGCTGGTGGTCACGAGTGCGCACCCGGAGGCGGTGGATCCGCGGCTGCGGGTGCCGGAGCTGGTGGACCGGGAGTTGGTGCTGCCGCTGCCGGACGGCGCGGGGCGGACCGAGCTGCTGCGGGTGCTGCTGCGGGACGTGCCGGTGGAGTCCGATGTGGACTTGGGCGAGGTGGCCAACCGGACGCCGGGGTTCGTGGTGGCGGACCTGGTGGCGTTGCGGCGGGAGGCCGCGTTGCGGGCGGCGTTGCGGCAGTTGGACGTGGACGAGCCGCGGGTCGGCCAGGCGGACCTGCTGGGTGCGCTGGAGATCGTCCGCCCGATTTCGATGTCCACTTCGGACACGTTGCGGACCGGCGGGTTGACGTTGGACGACGTCGGGGACATGACCGAGGTCAAGCAGGCGTTGACGGAGGCCGCGCTGTGGCCGTTGCAGTACCCGGATTCGTTCGCCCGGTTGGGTGTCGCGCCGCCGCGCGGTCTCCTGCTGTACGGGCCGCCGGGGTGCGGGAAGACGTTCCTGGTGCGGGCGTTGGCGGGCACGGGCCGGTTGAACGTGCTGTCCGTGAAGGGTGCGGAGCTGATGGACAAGTTCGTCGGCGAGTCGGAGCGGGCGGTGCGGGAGTTGTTCCGGCGGGCGGCCGAGGCGTCGCCGGCGTTGGTGTTCCTGGACGAGGTGGACGCGTTGGCGCCGCGGCGCGGTCAGTCGTCGGACTCGGGGGTGGCGGACCGGGTGGTGGCGGCGTTGTTGACGGAGCTGGACGGTGTGGAGCCGTTGCGGGACGTGATCGTGCTGGGTGCGACGAACCGACCGGAGCTGGTGGATCCGGCGTTGTTGCGGCCGGGTCGGTTGGAGCGGTTGGTGTACGTGCCGCCGCCGGACGCGGAGGCGCGGGCGGCGATCCTGCGGGCGTCGGCGCGGAACACGCCGTTGGCGTCGGACGTGGACCTGGACGCGGTGGCCGGGGAGTTGGACGGGTACTCGGCGGCGGACTGCGCGGCGTTGATCCGGGAGGCGGCGTTGACGGCGATGCGGGAGTCGCTGTCGGCGGCGGAGGTGACGGGTGCTCACCTGGCGGCGGCGCGGGTGGCGGTCCGGCCGTCGCTGGACCCGGCGCAGTTGGCGTCGTTGGCCGCCTACGCCGAGTCCCGCGAGCGTTGAGGACCGTCCGGGGGTCGAGCTGTCGGGCTGGTCAGGAGACCTTGCCGGAGGGGCCCTTGTAGTCGTTGGTGACGATGACGATGATCCCGGGTTGGGCGGCGCGGATGCCGTCGAACCTGGGTTCCAGCCGGGCGTTGAGGATCCGGGCGAGTTCGCGGGCCGAGGGTTCCTCGTCGGTGCCGGGGCGGAAGTAGACGGTGGTGGTGGGGATGTTGCCCGAGGAGTAGTTGCCCTTCTCGGCCACCTGCCAGCCGGCGCGTTGGACGTCGTCGGTGGCGCGGGCGGCGAGGCCCTGGATGGTGCTGTTGTTGTAGACGCGGACCGGGAGCTTGGGGACGGCGTCGACCTGGGGTGGGGCGGGTTGGTCCGTGGTGCCGCCGGCGTTGGCGCCGGGGGGCGTGGTGGCCGGTGCTCCGGTGGCGGGGGCGGTCGGGGACGTCGTGGTCGGTCCGCCGCTCGGTTCGCCGGTCGGGGACGTGCCGGACGTCTCGGAGGTGCCCGAGGTGGTGTCGGCGGTGGTGCCCGGGGTGTCGGAGGTGGCTGCCGGCGGGGTCGTCTGGGCGGCGGGCGGCTCGTCGTCCGGGTCGCCGCCGAAGAGGCTGACCAGGCCGATCACCAGGGCGATGGCGGCGAGGGCGAGGAGGCCGTAGCCGGCCGCGCGGGCCGGGTGGGCGGGGCCCGCGGGCTGTTCGGGGTTCGTCATCGGCGCTCGACGCCCAGCCTCTTGGCGGCGCGGGCGCGTTGCCTGCCGGAGCGGGACCTGCGCAGTCTCTTGATCAACATCGGGTCGGCGGCCAACGCCTCTTCCTTCTCGATCAACGCGTTGAGCAGCTGGTAGTAGCGCGTCGCGGACATGTCGAACAGCTCCTTCACGGCCTGTTCCTTGGCACCCGCGTACTTCCACCACTGGCGTTCGAAGGCCAGGATCTCGCGTTCCCGGTCGTTCAAACCGTCGTCCGGCCCCTCCGCCGGCGCCAGTGCCTCTGCGGCGTCCATCTGGCTCCTCAGCCGTGTCCCCGTGCGTGGGTGCCATTACATCACGTGATCTTGAAGTGGGTCGGTTCATCGGTCGGCGCGTCCGAATCGCCGCGCCGTTAGGCTGCGCGTCATGGCAGTTCACCCGATCCGCATCGCCGGAGATCCCGTGCTCCACCACCCGACTCGCCCGGTCGAGGTGTTCGACGAGGCGCTGCGCACGTTGATCGACGACATGTACGAGACGATGGCGGCGGCGCACGGTGTGGGTCTGGCGGCCAACCAGATCGGGGTCGACCTGCGGTTGTTCGTCTACGACTGCCCGGACGACGAGGGTGTGCGGCACCGGGGTGTGGTGGTGAACCCGACGTTGGAGACGTCGGACGTGCCGTTGGGGATGCCGGACCCGGACGACGACTTCGAGGGTTGCCTGTCGGCTCCGGGCGAGTCGTACCCGACGGGTCGGGCGTCGTGGGCGAAGGTGACCGGGTTCGACGGTGACGGCAAGCCGTTGGAGGTCGAGGGCACGGGGTTCTTCGCGCGGTGCCTGCAGCACGAGACCGATCACCTGGACGGGACGATCTACCTGGACCGGTTGGTGGGGCGGCACAAGCGGGCGGCGAAGAAGATGCTGCGGGCGAACGGGTGGGGCGTGCCGGGTCTGTCGTGGGATCCGGCGACGTCGGAGGACCCGTTCGCGGACGACGAGGACGACGACTGACCGCTGTCGACGGGCGGCGACCTGGGGACGGACCGGTGCGCGGGGTGCGGTGGGCCCGGGTGTCGGGCC
>NZ_JBFAAX010000020.1:0-37722 GCF_040639995.1 Actinosynnema sp. NPDC023658
GATGGATGGTCCGCACACGGCCGTCCCGTCCCACGGGTGCCGGCGGGAGGCTGCCGACACCCGTGGGTGGTTCAGCGCTGATCGGTCATCTCCAGCGCCAACAGACGCGCCAACTCAGGACCGCTCATCAGCCGCTCGCAGTCGGCCGGCGGCACGAGCCAGCGCACCTCGGACCCCTCGACCACGGCCGGAGGCAGCGGCAGAGTCGCGTTCGAGGGGAAGACCAACTTGTCGTTCAACCCGTCCGCCGACGACAGCACGAACACCGCCGACTCGATCATCGTTCCGAGCATCGGAACCGGTAGCGCCACAACCGGAGTCGGTGCAGCCCGGAACGCTTCGGACCCGATCACCTGCCGCGCCCGCTCCGGCGCTATCGCCACCGCAGTCATCGTCGGCCCGAGAACGGCCAAGGTCGAACGCGTGACGCCGCCCTCCGCCACCGGCCACATGTCCCGGACGGTGCCCGCGTCGAGCGTCGCCATGGCTGGAGACGCCAGGGCGAGCCCTTCGCACTCCGAGCCCGTCACCGGATCGATGTACGTCCCGTCGACCCACAACGCACCCGGCACCACCGGCCAGCCACGCGTGACGCACTCCAGCGCGCTCTCCAGGCCGTTACTCCCCATCCGGGCCTCCGACCCACACCAGGTGGGGAACCGCGCGCCCGCCTTCCCTGAAGAAGATGAGGGCGTTCTCCGCCGACTGGAGGCTCATGTGCGTCCCGCCGTGGACCGGGAACACCTCCACCCCCTTCTTGGTGGTCATCCCCCACGCCGCGATCTGCGCGTCTTCCGGATCGCGGGTCTCCTTGACCACCGCGAACAGGCGCGGTGCCTGGTCGTCGACCAACTCCTGAACGTCGGAGACGAACTCCGGATCATCGAACAGCGAGCCGTCCTCGCCCTGGTCGTCCTCACTCACCAGCGTCAACGTCATTACGCCCTTCCCTCTGCTCCTCGCGGATCTGGCGCACCTCGTCGCGCGCCCACACCGCCGCTTGAGCGCTCTCCCGGCTTTGCCGCACGTATCGCCTGCCGAGGGCGACGAGGTAGAGCAGAGGGATCACGAGCCACACCAGGAACAGCACGACCCCGCCGAGATCACCCGCCAACTCACTCCACACCACGATCATCACCACCCTTGACGATTCGCTGACTTCAGCTTGGTCAACGACCCAGCGTCGGTAAATGACCTGCCAGAGACCTAGCATGACCTAAGGGGCTGTACAGTTGTCAGCGCTGACATTGGTGATATGGAGATCATCCGATGGAGTCAGGGCACCGACGCACGCTGCTGAGCGAACTGCTCCACCAACGCGGCCTCACGGCGGAGGAGTTCAGCGAACAGGCCAACCGCTTCGCCTACGAACGCGGCATTGACGCCACCCTGAGCACCCGCCACGTCCACCGCTTGGCATCGGGCCACCGCGCGGACGGCCGCCCACTGGGACCGGTACGGGCCGGAACCAAGCGGCTGCTTGAGGAGATGCTCGGCGTGCCGACCGACCGACTCCTGAAACCGGTCATGCCCTCACCATCTGAGGCGCAATCGTGGACCGGGGAAGCGCTGGAGCTGCGGGCACGGATCACCTCCGGCCGCGCGGTCGACCAACAGACCGTCTCCCTGTTCCAACAGAAGCTCGACCTGACGCGGCTCATCGATCGACGGTTGGGCGGATCGGCGTTGCTGGGGGAGTTGCGCACTCAGATCGACCAGATGTGGAGCCTGTTGGGCAACGTGCTCGACCAGCGGTCGAGGGCCGCGCTCGCGCGGGTGCTGGTGGACGCGTGCAGCCTCGCCGGGTGGCAGTCGCTCGATCAAGGCTTGCTCCGCGAATCGTGGGAGCACTACGACAAAGCGCGGAGTGCGGCACGCGTAGCCGAGTCGAGCGCGCTGGAGGCCTACGCGTGCGCCGGGCAAGCAGTCGTGCTGATCGACATCGGCGAGCCGGAAACCGCAGTCGAGTTGACTCGCTACGCGTGCGCTGTCGCGGAACACCGCGCACCAGGGCTTCTCACGTCGTGGCTCTTGGCGGGTCACGGCGAAGCGTTGGCAGCGGCCGGCGACCGCGAGGCCGGTCTCAGGGCGTTCGACCACGCTGAGTGGATCATGCCCGCTCAACCGGGCGACACCGAAGCGCCTTATCTGGTGTTCGACGAAACCCACCTCGCCCGGTGGCGCGGTAGCGCGCTGGCGCGACTTGGCGAACCTGAAGCCGTTGACGTCCTGTCCGGCGTGCTGGACCGGTTGCATCCCGATTTCGCACGAGCAGAATCGGCTTTGCGCGTCGACCTCGTGCAGGTGTTGTCGATACGTGGGGAAAGCCGTGAAGCGTCCGCACACGCCGAGCGCGCACGACTTCTTGCCGCGCAAGTCGGGTCAGTCCGGCAACGGCAACGGCTGGAGGCGCTAACCGGCTGAGGCTACTTGCCTTGTGCCGTCTGATGCTGCCGCAGATCCACGATGTCGGCTGAGTGCGTGTTCGCAGCCGAAGGATCGAGCACAATCGCACGCTTGCCGCGACTCGCCTCCACCAAACCTTCCTTCTTGAGTTCCGCGACCGCCCGATTGGCTGTACCCACCGATACGTCATACCGCGCGGTCAGTTCGTTCACGGTCGGCAGCGCGTCACCAGGCCGGAGCGCGCCACAGGCAATGGCACCCCGGAGGTCAGCCGCGATCTTCTGGTACGGACCGCTGATCTTCGGTTCAAGCGTGGAGACGATGTTGCCGGTGGGATCCAGCGCGACAGGTGGCGTTGGCATGCGACCGGTGAGGGTGGCCGCTGCACGCTGGTCAGCCTCCGACCTCCACGCCGAGTACACCTTGAGGGTCGTAGAACCGCCCCCACCGTGCCCCAGACGGCCTGCGACCGTCCGAGGGTCCACGCCTGCCGCGATCAGCTCAGTCGCGCTGTAGTGGCGCAGCGCGTGCAGGTTCGTCTTGATCTCCAGACGTGCGCACATGCGCGAGTAGCGCTGGGAGACGGAGTCCGGCTTGAGCGGTGTGCTGTGATCAACGGCCGTTGAGAACAGCTTTCCCTTGGGTGCCAGTGCAACACCCGCTTCGGCAGCGACGCTCTTGATGTGCTCGAAGTAGATGAGCAGCAGGTTCCAAGTCGCCTCGTCGAGTGCGATCCTTCGCTTCTGGTGGTCTTTCGGGTCGGTCTCCCACGTCTGGCCGCCCTCTTGACCAACGGCGACCTCCACGGTCAGAACGCGCTGAGCGAAATCGACGTCCATGATCCGCACGCCGCACAGCTCACCACGGCGGAACCCGGTCACCATCGTCAACCAGACGAGCATTCCCCAGGAGAAGTCCCGGAAAGCCTCGTTCACGATGAGCGCGGCCTCTTCGGTCGACGGGGGATTGGGCTTGGACTTCGGAGCCTTGGGCTGCGTCGCCACGTCCAGTGGGTTGACCGTGATCCAACCCCATCGCAGCGCCAACTTCATGGCACCGCTCAAGCACGAGTAAATCTTGCGGATCGTGGAGTCGGACAAACCTTCACAGACGTGCACCTTGCACTTGTCGGTGCACTCGTGGTCACCGGCCTTGCGGTGCTCGATGAACTTCCCCTTGCCTCCGCAGTGCTTCGAGCACTGCTTGAGGGTGGCGTTGAAGGAGTCCCACGTCTCACCGTGCAGGTGCTTGCCGAGCTGCAAGTGGCCGAGCAGCGGCCGGATGTGCAGCCGGATGTTCCGGCGGTAGCCGATCTCCGTGCTCCGGTCCACCTTCAGGTGCTCTTCGTACCTGTCCATCAACATGTTGATGGTGGCGGTCGTGCGCGGGGCACGGCGTTCGTCCACCTGGTTGAGCAGTCTCGTCCGGGTCCGCTCCGCTTCCTTGCGGTAGTCGGGCAGCTTGTGCGAGATGGTCTCCGTCAGGAAGTTCTTCTTCCCGGTCAGAGGATCCTTGCCCGCGTAGACGCGGACCTTCAGCGAGCCGCTGGGCAGGGTCAGGATCTCGCCCCGCTGGGCAGCCTTCGCAGGGGTCTTCCGAGGGCTCATAGAGCCAGTCTAGGTGCGTCCAGACTCCACACGTGGCTCTACGAACGGGTGAACCGTCGTCACGTCCTGTAACCCCTGACCTGTCCACGCAGGTCAGGGGCTTGTAGATCCAGCGCCCCCGGCAGGATTCGAACCTGCGACCTCGGGATTAGAAGTCCCTCGCTCTCTCCACTGAGCTACGGAGGCTGGAGGGGCTGTGACCACGCGCTGTAGCAGCGTAGCCGCCCCACCGGACACATCGTCCGGAAGACTCGTCGCGTTTCCTTCAGGCGCCGGAAGGGTGATCAACAAGGCCTAAAAGTGATGTGGATCACGCTGGAGGGGCGGTCGACTCGCGCGAAACGAGGGACACCGCCACTCTGGTCGGCTCTCCCGGTCTGCCTCCGTCGAGCAGTCGGAGCGCGAGTTCGCCGGCTTGACGACCCTTCTCCGCGAGGGGTTGACGCACGGTAGTCAGCGGTGGGTCTGAGTGTTCGGCGGCGGGCACGTCGTCGAAACCCACCACGGACACGTCGGCGGGCACGCGCAGTCCCAGGTCGCGAACGGCCTGGAGGGCGCCGAACGCCAGCTCGTCCGAGGCGCACAGCAGCGCCGTCGGCCGCGGTGAGGCGGAGAGCAGCGCGCGGGCGCCCGTGCGGCCCAGCTCGCGATCGCTGCCGGCGCACTCCCACACCGGGGTGTCCGCCCCCGTCACGTCCAGGTAGCCGTGCAGCCGGTCCCGCGTCACCCGGAACGACGTGGACGCCAGCCGCTCCGGCGTCACCGGGCCGCTGTGCCCGTCGGGGTTCAGCGCGAACGTCACCACGCCGAACCGCCGGTGCCCCGACGCCCACAGCGACGTCGCCGCCAGCCGTGCCCCGCCGAAGTCGTCCACCTCGACGCGTGCGGTGTCCGGCAGCACGGGCTGGTCGATCACCACGAGGGGCAGCCCGCGCGCCCGCACCGCCGCGAACGCCGGCGCGTCGTCCGGCAGCGAGTACGCCACCACGACGTCCGCCTGCGCCCGCGTCACGGTCTCGGGCCGCGGCCCGCCCTTGTCCCGTCCGGGGATCAGCACCAGGCAATGGTCGTGCCCGTCCACGGTCGACGCCAGCCCGTCCAGCACGACGGAAAGCGCCGCGTCCGCGAACGACGCCGACAGCCCCTGCCCGAGCATGAACCCGACGGCCGCGCTGTGCCTGGTCGCGAGGCTGCGCGCCACCGGGTCCGGCCCCGCGTACCCGAGGTCCGCCGCGGTCCGCATGATCCGCTCGCGCAACGCGGCGGACAGCTGGTCCGGCCGGTTGTAGGCGTTCGACACCGTCGCGCGCGACACACCGACCGCACCGGCCACCGTGTCGAGCGTCGGCTTGCGAGGGCGGTCCACGTGGTGAGGGTATCCAGGTAATCGGTTGGACGTTCTGAAGCGCTCTAGTTCACACTCGAAGGTATGCCGACGCCACGTCTCGCCGTCTTCGCGGTGTTCCTGTTCAACGGCGCGCTGTTCCTGTCCTGGGCCGCGCGGATGCCCGCGTTGGCGGCTCAGGTGGGCGCCACGGAGGCCACGCTGGGCCTCGCCCTGTTCGGCGCGAGCGTCGGCCTCGCGACGACGGCGCCGTTCGCCGCACGGGTGTGCGCGCGGGTCGGCGCGCGAAAGCTCATCCTGGTGGGCGCGGGCGTCACGGTCGTGGGCGTGCCCTCCCTCACGCTGGCCGACACACCCCTGCAGCTGGGGCTGGTGCTGTTCGTGCTCGGCGCGTGCGGTGCGTCGTTGGACGTGGGCATGAACGTCGCCGCGGTGGCCGTGACCCGCAGCCTGGACCGGCCGCTGATGCCGCAGTTCCACGCGGGCTTCAGCGTCGGCGGCCTGGTCGGCTCGCTGGGCGCGGCGGCCGCGGCGGGTGTCGGCTGGGGGCTGACTCGGCACCTGATCACGGTCGCGGTGATCGGCGCGGTCGTGCTGGCGTGGGTGATCAGGGCCGTCCCGGGCGACACCGGCGAGACCGCGAACGCGCCCAAGGACGACCGCCCGGTGCTCAAGCGGCCGTTGCTGTGGCTGCTCGCGACGATCACGCTGTGCTCGGCCATCGCGGAGGGCGCGGCGTCGGACTGGTCGGCGCTGTTCTTCGTCAACGAGCGGGGCGTCACCGAGGCGACCGCGGCGGCGGCGTACGCCGGGTTCTCCGTCGCGATGGCCACCGCGCGCCTGCTGGGTGAACCGGCGCAACGCCGCGTGGGCCCGTACCGGCTGCTCGCGGCGGGTGCGGTGGTGGCCGCAGTGGGCTTGGCGCTGGCCGTGCTCGTGCCGGTGGCCGCCGTCGGCTACGTCGGGTTCGCCCTCGCCGGCCTGGGCCTGGCGTTCGCGTTCCCGGTGATCATGGACCTGGCCGGTGACGCGGGCAAGCGCGCCGACGGCACGGGCGGCGAGCGCGAGATCGGCCTGGTGACGACGGTCGCCTACACCGGTTTCCTGCTCGGCCCGCCGGTGGTCGGCGGCATCGCGCACGCCACGAACCTGTCGGTCTCGCTGGGCCTCGTGTCGTGCGTGATCGCGCTGATGGTGCCCGCGGTGCTGCTGGCCCGCCGGTCGCGCACCCGTGAGCTCACGCGATCGGGAGCCGGCCCAACGCGGCCTTGAGCAGCGGCTGCATCGCGGCCAGCATCTGCTCGGGGACGCCGCCGGGCTGCGCCATCCCGACCAGGACGGTGCGGTTGGCGTTCACGGCCAGGGTCGCGGTGCACGCCATCTCGCTGCCGCTCAGCTCGCACATCGTCCACGTCGAGTGCCCCTCGACGACCACCTCGCGGCCCTTGGACTGCCGCGCCTGCACCTGCTCGTACTTCTGGTAGAGCGCGACGACGACGGTCCGGCCGGTCTTCGAGCCGTCGTCCAGCACGTACTGGCACGACTCCTGGATCACGTCGTCCTTGCGCGCGGGTTCCTTCTTGTACGGCCCGATGGGCTTCAGGTCGTCGGCGCTGAGCAGCGAACACGGTTCGACGCCGACGACCGTGCGCGGCTTGGCGATCTTCGGCGCGGACCCGGAACCGCTGGTGCTGGTGGACGTCGTCGGCGCGACCCCGGCCTCCGGCAGCGCGTCCCCGTTGACGGAGTAGCTGCACCCCGCCGACAGCACCAGGGCGAGGACCGTCACGAGCGCGGAGCGGGAACTGGTCACGTCCGGCAACGGTAGTGGGTGTGATCTGCGCACGTCCGGCGGTTGGTGGCAGTGCGGTCGTGCCGCCTAGGCTCGTGGGGTGACCACTGAAGCGCCCTCCCGCACCCGGCGGACCGGTCTCATCCCCCTGCTGGTCGTCGGCACGGCGATCGCCGCGCTCGTCGCGGCGGGGCTGCTGCTCCTGACCGGTGGTGACGCGTCCGGGCTGATCGTCGTGCGCACGCTGACCGAGGCCGCCTCCGTGGTGACCGTGGGCTCGCTGCTGCTGGCGGCGTTCCTGGTGCCGCCGCAGGGCACCGGCACGCTGGCCGCGGACGGTTACGCGGCCGTGCGCACCGCGGGCTGGGCGGCGATGGTGTGGACGGTGGGCGCGGTGCTGTCCGTGCCGTTCACGGTGGCCGACGCGCTGGGCCAGCCGGTGACGAGGCTGCTGGACCCGGCGGTGCTGTTCCAGGTGGCCGGGGTGGTGGAGCAGTCCAAGGCGTGGATGATCACCGCGGTGCTCGTCGCGCTGCTGGCGCTGGGCTGCCGGCTGGTGCTGTCGTGGGGCTGGACCGTGCCGCTGTTCTTCCTGTCGGTGTTCGCCCTGATCCCGGTGGCGGTGACGGGGCACTCGTCGGGCGGCGGCTCGCACGACGTGGCCACCAACAGCCTGCTGTACCACCTGGTCGCGGCCGCGGTGTGGGTCGGCGGGTTGATCGCGCTGCTGGCGCACGGTCGGCGGGGCGGCGACCACCTGGCGCTGGCGACCACGCGGTTCTCCAAGCTGGCCCTGGTCTGCTGGATCGTGATGGCCGCGTCCGGCGTGATCAACGCGTGGGTGCGGCTGCCGCTGAGCGAGCTGTTCTCCAGCGCCTACGGCCTGCTGGTGCTCGGCAAGACGCTCGCCCTCGTTCTTTTGGGTGTCGTGGGTTACTTCCAGCGCGAGAAGAGCGTGAAGCAGGTCGTCGCCACGGGCTCCGGTCGTTCGCTGGTCAGGCTCGCGGGCGTCGAGGTGCTGCTGATGTTCCTCACGCTGGGCCTGGCCGCGGCGCTGAGCCGCACGCCACCGCCGATCGAGGGCCGGGTGCTGCCCAGCACGGTGGAACTGCGCATCGGCTACGACCTGGCCGGGGCGCCGACGGTGTCGCGGCTGCTGTTCGACTGGCGGTTCGACCTGGTCTTCGGCTCGATCTTCATCGCGCTCGGCGTGCTCTACCTGCTGGGCGTGCGGCGGCTGCGCCGGCGCGGTGACGCGTGGCCGGTCGGTCGCACGATCGCCTGGGTGGCGGGCTGCCTCACGGTGGTGTTCGCCACGTCGTCCGGTGTCGGCCGGTACGCGCCCGCGATGTTCAGCATCCACATGGAAGCGCACATGCTGCTGTCCATGCTGGCGCCGATCCTGCTGGTGCTGGGCGGTCCGGTGACGTTGGCGATGCGCGCGCTGCCCGTGGCGGGCCGGGGCAACCCGACGGGCCCGCGGGAGTGGCTGCTGGCGTTCGTCCACTCGCCGGTGGCGAAGGTGCTGACCAACCCGTTCGTGGCGTTGGCGCTGTTCGTGGGCTCGTTCTACGGCCTGTACTTCTCCGGCCTGTTCGACAGCGCGCTGGACTACCACTGGGCGCACCTGGCGATGAACGCCCACTTCATCCTGGTCGGTTACGTCTTCTACTGGCCGGTGATCGGCATCGACCCGGCGCCGAACCGGCTGCCGCCGCTGGGCCGGCTGGGCCTGCTGTTCGCCTCGATCCCGTTCCACGCGTTCTTCGGCATCGTGCTGATGAGCTCCCAGACCGTGATCGGTGACAACTTCTACCGCTCGCTGGGCCTGCCGTGGGTGACGTCGCAGCTGGAGGACCAGCGGCTCGGCGGCGGCATCGCGTGGGCGGCGGGCGAGCTCCCGCTGATCGTGGTGATGGTGGCGCTGCTGGTGCAGTGGGCCAGGTCGGACAACCGCGACGCCCGCCGGGCGGACCGGCGGGCGGACGCGGACGGTGACGCGGACCTCGCCGCGTACAACGCGATGCTGCGCAAGATGTCCGGCAAGGAGTAGCGCGTCCGGACGGGGTCAGAGCGGTCGGCGGAAGCCCCTCACGGCCGCGAACCACCCGGCCAGGGCGAGCACGGCGCTCGTGGCCAGCGCGCCGACCACGCCCGTCACGGGGTGGGCGAGCGCCAGGGAACGGGCCGCGTCGACCGCGAACGTCAGCGGGTTGACCTGGGCGATCGCCTGGAGCCAGCCGGGCAGGCCGTTGACCGGCACGTACGCGCTGGAGGCGAACATCAGCGGGAACATCGCCAGGAAGCCGACGGTCTGCATCAGCTCGGCGTTGCGCAGCCAGGTGGCGATGGCCAGGAAGATCCAGCCCAGGCCCCAGCCGACGGCCAGCGCCAGGGCGAGCGCCGCGAGGGTGCCGAGGACGCCGCCGGCGGGGGAGTAGCCGAAGACCACGACCGCGAACACCAGCATGAGCAGCAGCTGGGAGGCGGTGCGGACCAGGTCGGACAGGCTGCGTGCGACCAGCACCGACCCCGGCCGGATGGGCAGGGAGCGGAACCGGGCCAGCACGCCGTTCTTCATGTCCGTGACCAGGCCGACGCCCGCCTGCAACGCGGACTGCATGGCCGTGTTGACCAGGATCGCGGGCATGAGGAAGTCGATGTAGGCCACGCCCCGGGGGAAGCCCGGCGTGGTGGCGATGCTGGCGAAGATCTGGCTGAACAGGGTGAGCATGATCAGCGGCTGGAGGATGCTGAACACGATCATGCGGGGGTCGCTGACGAGCGTGCGCAGCGACCGCTGGGTCAGCACCAGCACCTGGGTGCCGAAGTCGGTGCCGCGCCAGCGGGTGGGTGCGGCGGTGAGGGTGGCGGTCATCAGGTGACTCCTGTTCAAGCCGCGTGCTGCGCGAGGGTGAGGTAGACGTCGTCGAGGGTCGGCTCGCCCAGGGCCAGCTCGGTGGCCTCCAGACCGACGTCGTCCAGGGCGCGGACCACCGTGGCGATCTCGCGGGACGACGTGACCGGCGCGGTCAGCGTGTCCCGCGCGGCCACGGGTTGCAGGCCCGCCCGTTCCAGGGCGCCGGTGGCCTTGGGGATGTCCGAGGCGTCCGCGAGGGTGACGGTGACCGTGCGTCGGCCGACCTGGGCCTTCAGCTCGGCGCTGGTGCCCGCGGCGACGACCCTGCCCTGCGCGAGCACCGTGATCGAGTCGGCCAGGCGGTCGGCCTCGTCCAGGTACTGGGTGGTGAGCAGGACCGTGGTGCCGTCGGTGACCAGGCCTTCCACGATCTCCCACAGACCGAGCCTGCCGGCCGGGTCCAGGCCCGTCGTCGGCTCGTCCAGGAAGATCACCTCGGGGTGCCCGACGAGGCTCGCGGCCAGGTCGAGCCGCCGCCGCATGCCGCCGGAGTAGGTGCGGGCCGCCCGCTTCGCCGCGTCCGTGAGCCCGAACAGCTCCAGCAGCTCCCTGCCCCGGGCCCTGGCCTCGCGCGGGGTCGCGCCGAGCAGCCGGGCGATCAGGACGAGGTTCTCCAGGCCGGACAGCTGCTCGTCCACGGCGGCGAACTGGCCGGTCAGGCCGATCCGGCTGCGCACCTGGTGAGCCCGGTCGACCACGTCGAACCCGGCCACCCTCGCGCTGCCCGAGTCGGGCGGGAGCATGGTGGTCAGCACGTTGACCAGCGTCGTCTTGCCCGCGCCGTTGTGGCCGAGCAGGCCGAGCACGGTGCCTTTGGGCACGGCGATGCTCACCCCGTCCAGCGCCTTCTGCGCCCCGAACGCCTTGCCGACGTCGGTGGCTTCGATCATCAGTTCGTCCACTGCTTCTTCCCCCTCAGTCGTTCTTCAGCACGCCGTGCAGGTAGAGCTCCACGAGCTGGTCGGCGTCCGCGGTGGCGTCGCTGAACCCGTTGCCCTGCATGCGGTTGGTGAACACGAGCCCGAGCAGCAGGCGTGCGGCCAGGGCCGGGTCGACGCGCAGGTCGTCGTCCGGGCCGAACAGGGAGGCGACGGCCTCGGTGATGCGCTGCATCTCGACCGGCGCTCCCCGGTGCTCGCGCCGCTTGTCGTGCCCGTCGTGCTCTCCCCGCTCTCCTTGGGCGCCGTGCGGGTCGTAGCCGGAGTCGCGCAGGACGCTCATGAGCTTCCACATGCGGTCCAGGTAGCCGGAGACGGCGCTGATGGCCCACGAGAGCCGTTCGGCCAGCGCGTTCGCCTGCCTCGCCTGCTCGATGAGCTC
This sequence comes from Actinosynnema sp. NPDC023658, assembly GCF_040639995.1. Lineage (NCBI taxonomy): Bacteria > Bacillati > Actinomycetota > Actinomycetes > Pseudonocardiales > Pseudonocardiaceae > Actinosynnema > Actinosynnema sp. NPDC023658. The sequence continues at coordinate 11,391 of NZ_JBFAAX010000020.1, forward strand.
CAGCTCGGAGTCGACGGCGAGCACGCTGCGCACACAGGTGTGGATGAGCTCCTGCTTGTCCTTGAACGCCCGGAAGACCGTGCCCTCCGCGATGCCGGCGGCCTTGGCGATCTGGCTGGTCGTCACGTTGACGCCGTGCGTGAACAGCAGCGGCACGGTCGCGGTGACGATCGCCTCCCGGCGGTCCTCGGGGCTCATCGCGGGCGCTCGACGGCGTCGGGTGGTGTCCTCGGGCATGGGTCCAGCTTATGAGTGAGCCCTCACTCATGTCAACGAGTGAGCGCTCACTCAGTCGATTATGCATGCTTCGGCCAGTTGTCCACAGATCCGCAACCGCCCCTGTCACCCCGGCTCACGCCCCGGCAACCTGGTCACACGGCGATCACCACCAGGAGGCGGAAATGGCGTACAACGAGACCCGCGTCACCATCTGCGGCACCGTCGCGAGCCCGGTCACCCACACCACCGTCGGCACCGGGTTCAGCCGGACCAAGTTCCGGTTGTTCACCGCCGAGCGCGTGTGGGACCAGGGGCAGCGCACCTGGGAGGACGGCGGGCGGATGTTCCTGTCCGTCTCCTGCTGGCGCATGCTCGCGGACAACGCGATGGCGTCGTTGAACAAGGGCGACCCGGTGGTGGTCACCGGCCGGTTGACGATCAAGGACGTGGAGTTCGAGGGCGTCGTCCGCCCGTTCGTCGAGGTGGAGGCCACCGCGATCGGCCCCAACCTCGCCCTGTGCACAGCCCTGCCCGTGCGGACCAAGTCGGTCGCGGACGCCGTCGAGGCCCGTGCCGCGCCGGAGATCGTCGCGCCCCGCAAGCCGGAGGAGCTGCCGCTCGTCCTCCCGGCCGAAGGGGAACGTCCGAAGGAGGTGGCCGAAGTGCCGTTCTGAGCCGTTCGAGCTACAAGGGCTTCCGCCGGCGTGATCGGGGCGGAGAATGCGCGGGCAGTCGTCGCCGTTGCGAGCGTGGAGGAGGGAGATCGTGGGCCGGCGCCAGGGCCGGGTCCCGCACGCAGGCACCGGGGTTGACAGCGCACCGAGTTCGCGCATCCGGTCGGAGTCGCTGGTCGCAGGGTCGCGCCAGGCGTGTCCGACGGTCGTGTGACGAGTGTGGGTGACCCACGTTCGCGTTAACTCTGCGTTGTGCCCACGTCCGTTGCCGGCGTCCGAGGTTCGGGCCCGATCGGCACCGCTCTACGATCGCGGGCATGGCCGAGTACGTCTACACCATGAAGAAGGTGCGCAAGGCGCACGGGGACAAAGTCATCCTGGATGACGTCACCATCATGTTCCTCCCCGGTGCGAAGATCGGCGTCGTCGGTCCGAACGGCGCCGGCAAGTCGAGCGTGCTGAAGATCATGGCCGGCCTGGACACACCGGGCAACGGCGAGGCCTTCCTCTCGCCGGGCTACACGGTGGGGATCCTGCAGCAGGAGCCGCCGCTCAACGAGGAGAAGACCGTCCTGGGCAACGTCCAGGAGGGCCTCGGTGAGATCAAGGTCAAGCTCGACCGCTTCAACGAGATCGCCGAGAAGATGGCCGTCGACTACTCCGACGAGCTGATGGAGGAGATGGGTCAGCTCCAGGAGGAGCTGGACCACGCGAACGCGTGGGACCTCGACTCCCAGCTGGAGCAGGCGATGGACGCCCTGCGCTGCCCGCCGCCCGACGCCGACGTCAAGACTTTGTCCGGTGGTGAGCGCCGCCGGGTCGCCCTGTGCAAGCTGCTGCTGAGCAAGCCGGACCTGCTGCTGCTCGACGAGCCCACCAACCACCTGGACGCGGAGAGCGTCCTGTGGCTGGAGCAGCACCTGGCGCAGTACCCGGGCGCGGTCCTGGCCGTCACCCACGACCGGTACTTCCTCGACAACCTCGCTGAGTGGATCCTGGAGCTCGACCGGGGCCGGGCCCACCCGTACGAGGGCAACTACTCCACCTACCTGGAGAAGAAGGCCGAGCGGCTGGCGGTCCAGGGCAAGAAGGACCAGAAGCTGCAGAAGCGGCTCAAGGACGAGCTGGACTGGGTCCGGTCGGGCGCCAAGGCCCGCCAGGCCAAGTCCAAGGCCCGCCTCGGCCGCTACGAGGAGATGGCCGCGGAGGCGGAGAAGACCCGCAAGCTCGACTTCGAAGAGATCCAGATCCCGCCGGGCCCGCGTCTGGGCAGCGTCGTGGTCGAGGTCGACAAGCTCAAGAAGGGCTTCGGGGACCGGGTGCTGATCGACGGCCTGTCGTTCAGCCTGCCCCGCAACGGCATCGTCGGCGTCATCGGTCCGAACGGCGTCGGCAAGACGACGCTGTTCAAGACCATCGTGGGCCTGGAGGAGCCCGACGCGGGCACCGTCCGCATCGGTGAGACGGTGAAGCTGTCCTACGTCGACCAGAACCGCGCGGGCATCGACCCGAAGAAGAACGTGTGGGAGGTCGTCTCCGACGGCCTGGACTACATCCACGTCGGCAACGTCGAGATGCCGTCGCGGGCGTACGTCAGCGCGTTCGGCTTCAAGGGCCCGGACCAGCAGAAGCCGGCGGGCGTGCTCTCCGGTGGTGAGCGCAACCGGCTCAACCTGGCGCTGACGCTCAAGCAGGGTGGCAACCTGATCCTGCTGGACGAGCCGACGAACGACCTGGACGTCGAGACCCTGGGCTCGCTGGAGAACGCGCTGGAGCAGTTCCCCGGCTGCGCCGTGGTCATCTCGCACGACCGGTGGTTCCTCGACCGCGTCGCCACGCACATCCTGGCGTGGGAGGGCACGGACGAGAACCCGTCGCAGTGGTACTGGTTCGAGGGCAACTTCGAGGGCTACGAGAAGAACAAGGTCGAGCGCCTCGGAGCGGAGGCGGCCAGGCCGCACCGCGTCACCTACCGCAAGCTCACTCGGGACTGAGAGCCGGGTACTCACATCGTGGCGGCGAGGGGCGAAGCGCAGGCGGACGTCGAGGTGAGCACGCTGGTCGTGCCCGCCTGGCGGCTGCGTTGGCGGGCACCGGAACTGGCTCTGGTGCTGGGTGAGCGCGCTGTCGCGCTCGCTTCCGCCCGCCGTGACGAGGTCGACCGGTTGCGCGCGGAGACCCTGGTGGTCTTCGCGAGCAACCGCATGGGTCGGGGCGTCCGGGTCGCGGATCGGGCACTGGACGCCCTGAAGGCGGCCGAGGCGGCGTCCGAGCGGGAGACGGCCTGGCGCCTGCGGGTCGAACTGGCCGACAGCGCCAGGTCGGTCGGTGCGCCCCTCACGGGGTTCGCCGCCGTCCGCCCGGTGCTGGAGGCCGAGGACGTCCCGCCGGGCCTGCGGGCCACCGCGCTGGTGCAGGCCGGCGAGTGCCTGGTGTCCGTGGGCCGGGGCCCGGCGCTGTCCGAGGCCATGGACGAAGCGGACCGCCTCTACCAGGCGGATCCGCTGCTGGACCACGACACGACCCTGCTGCACCGCGGTCTGCTCCGCGCGTCCGCCGCGGGCCAGCACCGCCGTTGGGGCGACCTGCGGGCGGCGGTCGCCGCGGCCCGTGAGGGCCTGGACATGGTGGACCGGCTCAAGGAGCCGGACACCGACAACGGCCAGGTTCGGGGCAGGCTGACGGTCGAGTTGGTCTGCGCCCTGCTGGACCTGAACAAGCCGGGTGAGGCGTCGGAGGTCGGGACGCCGCTGCTGGAACGGCCGGTGCGGGCCCCGTCCGCGATGACCGCTGGTTGGCTGCGGCTCGCGCTGGCGACCAGGGTCCACCTGCCCGCCGGCCGGGTCGACCAGGCCCGCGACCTGCTGCGCGACGTCGCGGACAGCGCCGAACGGCACCAGTTGGACACCCTCCTCGCGGAGAGCCTGCTGGCGCTGGCGCACGTCCACGAGGTGTCGGGCGACCTGACCGAGGCACTGGCCGACCTGCGTTCCGCGCACGCCGCCGAGCGCAGGCGGGCGAGGGCCGTCTACGCCGTGCGGGCCAGGCTCGCCGCCGAGTTCTCCGGTGTGCACCGCCAGCCGGCCGGCAGCCTCCACGACGACCTGTCCGCCCTGCTCCGGACCTCAGCCGCCACGACCCCGGCCGCGGCGGCCCCGCCGGACCCGAACCTCGCTCCCGAGGTCAAGCAGCAACTCCGCCAGTGGCGGCCGGTCCAGATGCACCGCACCGAGGGCATCCGGGTGAAGCGCCGCCGTGCGGCGGAGGACATGACGGTGGAGGGCATCTCGGCCGCCAGGGCCCACGCCGCGGACCGCTGGCGCCTGGTCCAACCGTTCGGCGAGACGGAAGGCGACCCCCAACCGCAACCGGGAGGCCGCCGCCGCGCCCCGGAACCGGACGCCGCCCACCCCGAGACCCCCGCCGAGACCCCCGCCGAAGCCCCCACCGAGGCCGCCCCCGCTGAGGCTCGCGCCGACACGCGCCCGGACATGCACTCTGACGCTCGTCCCGAGGCCCGCGCCGACACGGCCTCGGACACCCGCACCGACACGCGCCCGGACACCCGCCCCGACATCCGGTCCGAGGCCGGCGCTGACAGCCGCTCCGAGGACGACACCCCCTCTGAGGTGCGGTCCGAGATCCGACCGGACGTCCGAGCGGACACCCAGCAGCCGACCCGAGCGGACACCCAGCAGCCGACCCGAGCGGACACGCAGCAGCCGATCCCGCAGCCGATTCAGGGACGTCCGAGCCACGCGCGAAGCGTTCACGCCCGCCCGCACACGCTCGGGCAGTTCCCGGACACTGCGGCTGCTGCCGCCGCCGGCAACGCCGCGCAAGGCATCCCCGCCCCGCTCTCAGCGCCGTTCCCACCCCACTCCCGCAGCGCAGCCCACGCCGGTGGCGCGGCCCCCCTGGGCGGTGCGGCGGCTGGCGAGGTGTCTTCCGCCGGCGGTCCCGTTGGTACTGCTGCCGGCAGTGCCGTGTCGGACGTGATTGAGACCCAAGCTCCGGCGGAGACGGCCGGTCGTGCCGCCAGCGCGGACGTCGACGATGCGCCCGGTGACGCGACGCCGGCCGCCTCGACCACTCCGGCGGCGGCTCGTGCGCTTGGCGCGGGCATCAGTGCGGCCTTCGGGGCGGCGCGGCAGGCTTCGGCCGCCGACGGTGGCAGTCATGCCGGTGCCGGTGAGGCCGGTGCCGGCGCGCAGGAGTCGGTGGCGCGATCCGACGACCCTGCGCTTGGTGGCGGGGTCGGGGCTGTCGAGGGCACTGACGGCGACTCGGGTGAGTCCGGTGAGCGGAGTGTGCCTGCGGCCGGGTTGATCGCCGCGGCCGGTGCGGTGCGCAGTGGTCGTCGGCGGGCCGCCCGGGAGGCTGCTGACGACGAGGGTGCGAGCCCGAGCGGCGACTCGGGAGCCGACCAGAGCGTGCTGGACACCTTGAAGGCCGCCGGGCTCCTCGACCCCCAGCGGGCCGGTGGGCGGCGGCGTGCGCCCGACGCTGACGACGACGTGACTGCATCCGAGGCGGAAGCCGTGCCGGGAACCACCGAGCCCAAGCCCACGCTGCCCGCACAACCGCAGCGGCAGCCCCAACCCCAACCTCACGCGCAGTCGGATGCGGAGACGGTGCAGTGGCGGGTTGAAGCACCACCGCGGCTGCGGAACGAAGAGCCCGCCCCGCCGGTCGACATGTTCGACTCCCCGACGATGGTCCAGCCCGTCGTGCGCGACGACGTGCCACCGGTCGGCCTCGGGGCCGCCTTCGTGAAGGGACCGGTCATCCCCACGGCCCGGGTGCCCGAGCCGCCGGACTACCCGATGCCCCCCGTGTCCGACTTCGCGATGACGCTGCCCGGCTTCACGGCCTCGGCTCCCAGGCCCACCCCGGCGTCCGCGCCGATGGCCGAGCCGGTGGTCGAGCCGGTGGGGGAGAGCACGTCCGCGCCGGAGGCGGAGGTGCGGCCGGTCTTCCCGATGGCGGACGTGGACCCGACGGGCTCGAACCCCCCGTTCCCGAACCCGTTCGACGTGGACTCGACGGGTCCGAACCCGCCGCTGCCGGACTCACTGGCGGTGGAGGCCGGGTCGACGCCCGAGCCCGACCAGGTCCCGCCTGCGTCCGTGCCGGACCCGGTGCCATCCGACCCCTCGCCGGACGTCGAAGCCCCGGCGACCGTGCCACCGGTGGAGTTCCCGGCGGAGCCGGTGGAGGTTCCGCCGTCGCTGAAGGTCGCGGCGGAGGTGGAGGTCGAGCCGTCGGTGGAGGGTTCGCCCACGTCCTCGGCGTCGTTCAGCCCCACCGGGTTCCTCGGTGCCGGCGACGTCGAGGCCGACGAGGCACCCGCGACCGGTCCCCGGACCGGCGCTGGGACCGGGCAGACCACCGACCCGGTGGCGGACATCGGGGACGGACCGGCCAAGGACCCCTTCGTCACGGCCGTCGTGGTCGGTGGCAAGACGATCGACCTGCCGGCCATCGTCGTGGAACCGACGCCGCCGCCGGTCTCCGAGTCGCCCAGCGCCACCCGCGCCTCGCGCCGCCACAAGAGCGACCTCAGCCTGGCCGAACTGCTGGCCGAAGCCCTCGTCGCCTACGAGGACGCCCGGCGCGAGGACGAGGCCGCGGGCCGGGTGGACGAGGACACCGTGCCGTTCCCACCCGTCGGGAACCCCACCCCGGAGTCCGACAACGAGACCACGGCCCCCATCCGGCGCGTGGACCCGTCCCCCCGGTTCGACTCGCCCCTTCCGCCGCGGTTCGACACGTGGACACTTCCCGAATCCTGAACCGATTTGAGGTTCTAATAAGGTTTCCCGTGAGTAACAAAGGGGAAAAATAGTAGGTGCAACTGTGAATTCGTCACTTTCCGGCAAGTTGTTCGATTCAGTGCCAGGGTTGCGACGAACGGGTTCGTGCCCGTCTGGTTAAGTGGTGCGCGGACCCGGTACACAGACGTACCGGATAGCGTGGAGTCGCCTGAACATGACCTCGACTGGAGCCCAGTCCCGATCCGAGCACGCCGCCCGCGTCGTCGGCGCGGCTCGCCCGACCAGTCCCGAACAGGCCCGTGACGAATTGATCGAACGGGCCGCCGCCAACGCACCGGAGCTCGCTGACCTCATCCGCCTGTACTACCGCCACGTCCCCGCCGAGGAAGTCAACGACGACGACCCGGTCGACCTGGTGGGCGCGGTCCGCTCGAACTACCGGCTCGCGGAGACGCGGGTGCCCGGTCGCCCGCTGGTGCGCATCCTCAACCCCACCCGCGCGCACGACGGCTGGACGTGCCCGGCCACGGTGGTGCAGGTGGTCACCGACGACATGCCGTACCTGGTCGACTCGGTGGCCTCCGAGCTGACCCGCGGCGGCTTGCAGGTGCAGCGGGTGGTGCACCCGATCGTCGTGGTGCGCCGGGACCTGGTGACGGGCGCTCTGCTGGAGGTCCTGCCGACCGCGGACCCGGCCGAGCCGCCGACCGACGCGCTGGCCGAGTCGTGGATGTACATCGAGGTCGACCTGCTCACCGACCCGGACCGGGCGCGTGAGCTGCAGACGAAGCTGCACACCGTCCTCAACGACGTCCGCGAGGTCGTCGAGGACACCGACAAGATGACCGGCACGGCCCTGCAGCTGGCCGAACGGCTGGAGTCCGACCCGCCGCCGCTGGCCAGGCACGACGTGCAGGACGGCGCGAACCTGCTGCGCTGGCTGGCCGACGACCACTTCACGTTCCTCGGCTACCGCCAGTACGAGCTGGTCCGCGACGACCCGGCGACGGACGGCGAGCCCGCGCTCAGGGCGGTCCTCGCGAGCGGTCTCGGGGTGCTCAGACAGGACAGCCTCGCGGCGCGCAGCCTGACCGCGGGCCCGGACGCGGGCGCGCAGGCACTGTCATCGGAACTGCTGGTCCTGACGCAGGCCAGCGCGCAGTCGAGCGTGCACCGGTCGGTCTACCCCTACTACGTCGGCGTGAAGACCTTCGACGCCGACGGCAACGTCACCGGCGAGCACCGGTTCCTGGGGGTCTTCTCCACCACGGCCCTGCACGAGGACGTGCTGGACATCCCGGCCGTCGAGCGCCGGGTCCGCGACGTCATCCACCGCGCCGGCTTCCCGCTGCACTCGTACTCGGGTCAGCGGATGCTGGAGGTGATCCAGAACTACCCGCGCACCGAGCTGTTCTCGGTCGACACGGACACGCTCTACCAGACCGTCGCGGGCGTGATCGCGCTGGCCGAACGCCGCAGGCTGCGGCTGTTCCTGCGCCGCGACCCGTACGGCCGCTTCTACTCCTGCCTGGTCTACCTGCCGCGCGACCGCTACACGACGACGTCCCGGCTGGCCATGCAGGAAGTGCTGATCGACCAGCTCGGCGGCGTGAACCTGGAGTACAGCGCCCGCGTCGGGGAGTCCGCGCTGGCCCGCGTGCACTTCACCGTGCACACCGAGCCCACCCGCCAGGTCGAGCCGGACACCGCCTACATCCAGCACCTGCTGGCCGAAGCGGTGCGCTCCTGGGACGACCGCATGGTCGAGGCGGTCCTGGAGGAGGAGGGCAGCGGCCCGGCCACCGAGTCGTCGTCGGAGCGGGGCCAGCGGATCGCCGCGGCGTTCCCCGAGGCCTACAAGGAGGACTTCGCCGCGGCCGAGGGCCTGGCGGACTTCCGGCGCATCGAGGCGCTCAACCGGGGCGGCCTGGACCTGGCGTTCTACGTGCCGCGCGACGCCGAGCCGGGTGAGCGGCGGTTCAAGCTGTTCCTGGTGGGCGCCCGGCTGACGCTGTCCGACGTGCTGCCGATGCTGCAGCGCATGGGCGTGGTCGTGGTCGACGAGCGGCCGTACGAGCTGACCCGCGACGACGGCGTGGAGTGCTGGATCTACGACTTCGGCCTGCGCGTCGACCAGGTGACGCTGGACAAGCTGTCCGGCGAGGACCAGGAGTCGATCCGCACCCGCTTCCAGGACGCGTTCGCCGCCTCCTGGCGCGGTGACGCCGAGGTGGACGGCTTCAACACGCTCGTGCTCAAGGCCGGCGTCACGTGGCAGCAGGCCGCGATGCTGCGCGCCTACGCCAAGTACCTGCGCCAAGCGGGCACCCCGTACAGCCAGGACTACATCGAGGACGCCGTCCTCGCGCACACCGAGGTCGCCACGGCCGTGGTGCGGCTGTTCGAGGCGCGGTTCGACCCGGGCCTGTCCGACGAGCAGCGCGCGGGCCGCACCGAGCACCTGGTCGACGAGATCACCTCGATGATCGACGACGTGACCAGCCTCGACGCGGACCGCATCCTGCGCAGCCTGCTCACGTTGGTGCAGGCCACGCTGCGCACGAACTACTTCGTCCGCGACGGCGACGGCAACCCGCGCCCGTACCTGGCGGTGAAGCTGAACCCGCGCGCGATCCCGGACCTGCCGCAACCGCGGCCCCGGTTCGAGATCTTCGTGTACTCGCCGCGGCTGGAGGGCGTGCACCTGCGGTTCGGGCCGGTGGCCCGCGGCGGTCTGCGCTGGTCCGACCGGCGCGAGGACTTCCGCACCGAGATCCTGGGCTTGGTGAAGGCGCAGGCGGTGAAGAACGCGGTGATCGTGCCGGTCGGCGCGAAGGGCGGGTTCGTGCTGAAGAAGCCGCCCGTCCCGACCGGCGACCCGGGCCTGGACCGCGAGGCGCTGCTGGCCGAGGGCATCGCCTGCTACCGGCAGTTCATCTCCGGCCTGCTGGACCTGACCGACAACCTGAGCTCCGGCACGGTCCTGCCCGCGCCGCAGGTCGTCCGCCACGACGGCGACGACACGTACCTGGTGGTCGCGGCGGACAAGGGCACGGCGTCGTTCTCCGACATCGCCAACGAGGTGTCGAAGTCCTACGGCTTCTGGCTCGGTGACGCGTTCGCGTCCGGCGGGTCGGTCGGCTACGACCACAAGGCCATGGGCATCACCGCCAAGGGCGGGTGGGAGAGCGTGAAGCGGCACTTCCGCGAGCTGGGCCTGGACACCCAGGCCGAGGAGTTCACCGTCGTCGGCGTCGGGGACATGTCCGGTGACGTGTTCGGCAACGGCATGCTGCTGTCCGAGCACATCCGGCTGGTGGCGGCATTCGACCACCGGCACGTCTTCATCGACCCGGACCCGAACGCCGCGACGGGCTTCGCCGAGCGCAAGCGGTTGTTCGAGCTGCCCCGCTCGTCGTGGGACGACTACGACCGCTCGCTGATCAGCGAGGGCGGCGGCGTGTGGCCGCGCACGGCGAAGTCGATCCCGGTCAGCGAGCAGGCCCGTCAGGCGCTGGGCCTGCCCGAGGGCGTGGTGAAGCTGTCGCCGCCGGAGCTGATGAAGGCGATCCTGCTCGCGCCGGTCGACCTGCTGTGGAACGGCGGCATCGGCACCTACGTGAAGGCGGCCGTGGAGTCGCACGCCGAGGTCGGGGACAAGGCCAACGACGCCATCCGGGTCAACGGCGCGGACCTGCGGGTCAAGGTCGTCGGTGAGGGCGGCAACCTCGGTCTGACCCAGCGCGGCCGGATCGAGTTCGCCCGCGTCGGCGGACCGGACGGGCGCGGTGGCAAGGTCAACACCGACGCGCTGGACAACTCGGCGGGCGTGGACTGCTCCGACCACGAGGTCAACATCAAGATCCTGCTGGACGAGCTGGCGCGCGAGGGCCACCTCGACCAGGAGCGGCGCAACGAGCTGCTGGGCCAGATGACCGACGAGGTCGGGGAGCTGGTGCTGGCCGACAACTACTCGCAGAACGCCGTGCTCGGCGTCTCCCGCGCGCACGCCGCGCCGATGCTGTCGGTGCACGCGCGCCTGGTCGCGGACCTGGAGCAGCGGGGCGTGCTGGACCGCGCGCTGGAGGCGTTGCCGAGCGCGTCGGAGTTCAAGGCGCTGGAGAAGGCGGGCGACGGCCTCACCTCACCCGAGCTGGCCACGCTGCTCGCGCACGTGAAGCTGGCGCTGAAGGAGGAGGTGCTGGCGAGCGACCTGCCGACGATCGACGTGCTGGCCCGCAGGCTGCCCGACTACTTCCCCAGCGAGCTGCGCGAGCGGTTCGCGGACGCCATCGGCAACCACCCGCTGTCCCGGGAGATCATCTCGACGGTGCTGGTCAACGAGGTCGTGGACGGCGGCGGCGTGTCCTACGCCTTCCGGTTGGCCGAGGAGACCAGCGCTTCCGCGACGGACGCGGTGCGCGCGTACACCGTGGTCACGGCGATCTACGACCTGCCGTCGATCTGGCGGGAGATCCGCGCGCTGGACAACGTCGTGGCGACGCACGTGCAGGACGACATGGTGCTGGAGACCCGTCGCCTGCTCGACCGCGCGTCGCGGTGGCTGCTGACCAACCGGCCCCAGCCGCTCGCGGTCGGCTCCACGATCAGCCGGTTCGCCCCGGTGGTCGCGTCGCTGGCGCCGCGCACGATCGACCTGCTGCAGGGTCACGAGAAGGAGTCCGTGATCGAGCACGTCGAGCGGCTGACGTCGCACGGCGTGCCGGTGGAGCTGGCGCGGCGGATCGCGTCGCTGCTGTTCACCTACGGGCTGCTGGACGTGACGGAGGTCGCTGAGCTGGCCGAGCGCGAGGAGGGCGAGGGCGCGGTCGGGCAGGAGCGGACGCACGAGGAGACCGCGGAGCTGTACTTCGCGTTGTCCGACCACCTGGACGTCGACCGGATGCTCAGCTCGGTGTCGAGCCTGGAACGGCTGAACCGGTGGCACGCGCTGGCCCGCCTGGCGCTGCGGGACGACTTCTACTCGTCGCTGCGGTCGATCACCATCGACGTGCTGCGGTCGGCGGACCCGGGTGACGGCGCGGAGGAGAAGATCGCCGCGTGGGAGCAGGCCAACTCCTCGCGCCTCGGACGGGCGCGGGCCGCGCTGGCCGAGATCAACCGGGTCAGCAAGCTGGACCTCGCGACCTTGTCCGTGGCCGCGCGGCAGGTCCGCAGCATGATCCGCTGACACCCGCCGCCGGGCACCGCGCAACGTCGTGGTGCCCCGGCGGCGGTTCGCGTCGGGAACCCGTATGTGGGAAAGCAACCACTCGACGTGAACAGCGGTGAACCCCTACCGTCAGGTGTCATGAGACGTGCGGCGGCGTTCGTGGCGGCGGTCCTGGTCGTGCTGTTCCTGCCGCACCCGGCGGGTGCGTGGAGCATCGGCGTCAACCGGGTGCAGACCGCCGCCGAGGACGGCGCGCTGGGCGTCGGCTACGGGCCGGGGTGGGTGCTGCTGAGCTACAAGGCGAACGGGCCGATGGTCGGTTACCTGTTCGCCCGCGACTTCCGGTTCGCCGACGGCGTGGTCAAGGGTTCCTTCGACCACATGGACATCCGCGACACCGGCGACTCGTCGGCGGGCAACCCCGAGATCAGCCGCTGGCCGTGGGGCTTCGCGGGCGGCAGCTTCGACGGCTGCGCGTACGCGTACGGCACGCAGAAGTTCGCGATCGAGCGGACCGGCTTCTCGTCCACGAGCTGCGCGAACGGACCCACCGTGCAGGGGTCCAGCAACGACGACGGCAGCATCGACGCGTTGCGGTGGTGGCACAGCGAGCAGGTGTTCTGCACCGCGAACACCATCGACCCGCTGTGCAGCCCGTACGGCGTGTGGAGCGAGAACAAGGGCGGCGGCCTCAAGGTCACCACCGCGACCGCGCCGTGCGCCGCGTACGGCAACATCGGCGCGGCCGCCGCTTACGGCTCCGGCGCCGCCGTCCCGGCTCACCCGCTGGGCACCGTGCCCGCCGGCGCGCAGGTCGACATCCGCTACATCACCAAGGACCGCGGGTGGGCGATGGCCAAGTGGCACGGGCAGTCGCTGGTGGCCGGGATCCACTGGGCGTTCCTGCCGCGCGGCTGCCTCGCCTGAGGCCCGCCGTCAGACCCGGTTGTACTGGAAGTACCAGCCGCCGTCCTGCTGGTAGCAGCCCCAGGCGGGGTAGATCTGGTGGTAGCGGTCCTTGTCGTACTGGCAGGACTCCTGCGTGGGGTAGGGGCCCACGGTGATCCAGTTGGTCGCCTGCGCCGCACCGGGTGCGACGACGACCAGGACGGCTGCGGCGAGCGAGACGAGGGCGACGCGCACGGTTGACCCCTTCAGGACGGCGGTACGGCTGTTCGTCCGGTCATCGTGCTCGGCGGCGCGACCGCGCCACACCGCCGATCGCCGCCATGGTCTAGTCCAATCCGCGTCTCGTGGCGCGCGCCGACCCCCGTTTTTGTCGGTCCCCTCTGGGAGAATGAAGATCAGGGGTCCCCTGGGCGAGGACCCCTGCGCAGGCGTGGTCGAAGCACGGTGGCCGCCGCGCGGAGCGCCCGAACGCTCCGGTGCCCCGCGCGGCGGTCCGGCTCAGTTGCGCCAGGTGTCCGACAGGGTGGCGGGGGCCGTCGCGGTCCGGTTCGTGCCCGACTCCCACGTCACGTTCCCCGACCCGTCCTTCCGGATGTACTTGTACTGGAACGACGTCCCGGCGGGCAGCGACAGGGAGGCCCGCCAGACCGGGTAGGCGGCCGACGACAGCGCCACGGCCTGCGCCGGGTTCCACGCGCCCAGCGAGGCGTGGTCCCCGACGACGAAGATGTCCTGCCCCGGCGACGTCGTCGCGTTCACCGAGAACGACGTCGCACCGACCGGCGTGCCGCCGCCCGTCGCGCCGACGTGCAGCGCCAACGCCTCACCGGCTCCCACTGTGGCGGTGAACTGGCCGTTCGACCCCACGGTGACCGGCACGCACCCGTCCCGCTGCACGTTGCAGTACGACCCGGCCGGCAGGGAGGTCTGGAACGTCCGCGTCAACGCCGAGGACTCCCGGTTGATCGCGACGAACCCCTTGCCGCCCCGCCCGAACGCGATCGCGTCGCCGCCGTTGTCCCACCAGTTGACGACCGACGTGCCGGCCACCGCGTTGCGGAACGCCACCATCGACGAGATCTGCGTCCACCGGTGCTGGCACTTCCACCCGGACGTGTAGCACTCCGACCCCGACGGCGGCCCGGCGTCGTTCGACGAGAACTCGTACCCGGAGTACACGTTCGGTGCTCCGTAGGGCCACGCCAGCATGAAGACGTTCGCCAACGTGTAGGTCGACCCGTCGCGGTAGGTCAGCGTCGACCCGTTGCGCTCGGTGTCCCAGTTGTCCACGAACGAGCGCGCCTGACCGCTCGGCAGGTAGCCCCACGACTGCCCGAACGTGCTGAGGTACGCCAGGTTCTCGTTGTTGAAGATCCGCTTGATGTCGTAGGCGTAGCGGAACTCGTCCACGTCACCCGAACCGGTGTACTCGCCCGGCTGCACGGCCTCACCGGCCCCGTAGATCACCTCGTGCACCCAGAACACGTTCGGGTTGCTCAGCCGCGACTTGATGGCCGACAGGTCGGCCGCCGCCACGTGCTTGGCCGCGTCGATCCGGAACCCGTCCACGCCCAGGGAGATCAGGCGGTTCAGGTACTCCGCGATCCTGCCGCGCACGTAGTCGCTGCCGGTGTTCAGGTCGGACAGGTTGACCAGCTCGCAGTTCTGCACGTTGTCGCGGTTGCGGTAGTCGCTGATCGCCGTGCGGCAGGAGTGGAAGTCCGGGTCGCTGTAGAGGCCCGGGTAGTCGTACTTGGTGTACGACGAGCCGCCGGTGCCGGTGCCCGACCCGGCGCTCATGTGGTTGATCACCGCGTCCGCGATGACCTTGACGCCCGCCGCGTGGCAGGTGGCGACCATGTTCCGGAACGCGGCCTCGTCACCGAGCCGCCCGGCGATGCGGTAGCTGACGGGCTGGTAGGAGGTCCACCACTGCGGACCCTGGATGTGCTCGGTGGCCGGCGACACCTCGACGAACCCGTAGCCCTTGGGCCCCAGGACGGTGGTGCACTCGGTGGCGACCCGCGAGAACGGCCACTGGAACAGGGTGGCGGTCACGTCCTTCGCGGACGGCGGCGTTGCAAAGCTTTGCGGTGCCGCCAAAAGGCTGAACAGCAGTACGGCTATCGCGCACAAGGCGCGGCGACTTGCGGAAACCACGTTGTCTCCTCGGTGGCAGGGATGTGCTCTAGGTCATACCAGCTGCCACACTTGCTGAAAACACTTGCAAAGTATTTCATTGCCCTCCGGCGCGGAACGACCCGGAAGGACCCCCATGACGCAGGACTGGTGGCGCGAGGCCGTCATCTACCAGGTCTACGTGCGCAGCTTCGCCGACTCGGACGGCGACGGCGTCGGTGACCTGCCCGGCATCCGCTCCCGGCTGCCCTACCTGGCCGACCTCGGCGTGGACGCGGTGTGGATCACGCCGTTCTACGAGTCCCCGATGGCCGACGGCGGCTACGACGTCGCGGACTACCGCACCGTCGACCCGCTGTTCGGTTCCAACGACGACGCCCAGGCGCTCGTCGACGACGCGCACCGGCTCGGCATCCGGGTGATCGTGGACCTGGTCCCGAACCACACCAGCGACCGCCACCGGTGGTTCCGGCAGGCGCTCGCCGCCGCGCCGGACTCCCCGGAACGCGCCCGCTACCACTTCCGCGACGGCCACGGCGACCAGCCGCCGAACGACTGGGAGTCCGTCTTCGGCGGTCCGGCGTGGACCAGGACCGCCGACGGCCAGTGGTACCTGCACCTGTTCGCGCCCGAGCAGCCGGACCTGAACTGGGACCGGCCGGAGGTGCGCGACGAGTTCCTGGACGTGCTGCGCTTCTGGCTGGACCTGGGCGTGGACGGCTTCCGCATCGACGTCGCGCACGGCATGGTCAAGGCCGACGGCCTGCCCGACGTGGGCACGCCCGGCCACCTCAAGCTGCTGGGCACCGAGGCGCTGCCGTTCTTCGACCAGGACGGCGTGCACGAGATCTACCGCGACTGGCGCAAGGTGCTCGACTCCTACCCGGGCGACCGGATCGGCGTGGCCGAGGCGTGGACGCCCAGCCCCGAGCGCACCGCCCGCTACCTGCGCGCGGACGAGCTGCACCAGGCGTTCAACTTCCACTACCTGACCGCCGGGTGGGACGCCGCCGAGCTCAAGCGGGTCGTCGACGACTCGCTCGCCGCGATGGCGCCGGTGGCCGCGCCGACGACGTGGGTGCTGTCCAACCACGACGTGCAGCGGCACGTGACCCGGTACGGCAGCATGGCCCGGGCGCGCGCCGCCGCGCTGCTGATGCTGGCGCTGCCCGGCAGCGCGTACGTGTACCAGGGCGAGGAGCTGGGCCTGCCCGAGGTGCTCGACCTGCCCGAGGACGTGCTCCAGGACCCGGTGTGGGAGCGGTCCGGCCGCACCGACCGCGGTCGCGACGGCTGCCGCGTGCCGATCCCGTGGACGCCGGACGGCCCGTCGTTCGGCTTCGGGGACGGCGGTGCGTGGCTGCCGCAGCCGGCGGACTGGGCGGGGTTGAGCGTCGCGAGCCAGATCGGTGACCCGAACTCGGTGCTGGAGCTGTACCGCAGCGCGCTGCGCGTGCGTCGTGAGCACCCGGACCTCGGCGCGGGCTCCGAGGTGGAGTGGCTGGACGTGCCCGGGGGCGTGCTGGCCTTCCGGCGCGGGGCGTTCACCTGCGTGGTGAACTTCGGCCCGGACGTGGTGCGGCTGCCCGCCGACGGCCGGGTGGTGCTCGCCTCGGGCGGGTGCGCGACCGAAGACGCGGACGTCCTCGTGCCGGCGGACACGACCGTGTGGCTCTCGCGCCCGTAGAGTCACCCGGTGTGACAGCGCGGCTCAGTGACATCGCGACCCAGGCAGGCGTGAGCGAGGCGACGGTCAGCCGGGTGGTCAACGGCAAGCCAGGCGTCTCCGCCGCCACCAGGCAGGCCGTGGTCGCCGCGATGGACGTCCTCGGCTACGAGCGCCCCGCCAGGCTCAGGCAGCGCAGCGCCGGGTTGATCGGGTTGATCACCCCCGAGTTGAACAACCCGATCTTCCCGGCGTTCGCGCAGGTCATCGAGCAGGTGCTGACCAGGGACGGCTACACGCCCGTGCTGTGCACGCAGACGCCCGGCGGCTCCACCGAGGACCAGTTGACCGAGATGCTGGTCGACCGGGGCGTCACCGGGATGGTCTTCGTGTCCGGCCTGCACGCCGACACGACCGCCGACAAGGACCGGTACGTCAAGCTCGCCGGGCGGGGCGTGCCGTTCGTGATGGTCAACGGCTACACCGACCAGGTGTCCGCGCCGTTCGTGTCGGTGGACAACCGGGTGGCCGTCCGGCTCGCCGTCACGCACCTGGTGGAGCTGGGGCACGAGCGGATCGGCCTGGCCGTGGGCCCGCCGCGGTTCGTGCC
This sequence comes from Actinosynnema sp. NPDC023658, assembly GCF_040639995.1. Taxonomy (NCBI): domain Bacteria; kingdom Bacillati; phylum Actinomycetota; class Actinomycetes; order Pseudonocardiales; family Pseudonocardiaceae; genus Actinosynnema; species Actinosynnema sp. NPDC023658. The sequence goes on from NZ_JBFAAX010000020.1 coordinate 28,558, forward strand.
CGCGCAGCGCATGGTGGAGGGCTTCACGCTGGTCCGCCCGCAGGCCGCCGACCTGGTCGAGCACTCCCTGTTCACGGTCGAGGGCGGCCAGGCGGCGGCCAACGCCCTGCTGGACCGCGGCTGCACGGCGATCGTGTGCGGCAGCGATCTGATGGCGTTCGGCGCGATCCGCGCGGCCCGCCACCGAGGACTGGACGTGCCGCGCGACGTCTCCGTCGTCGGCTTCGACGACTCGCCGCTGATCGTGTTCGCGGACCCGCCGCTGACCACGATCCGCCAGCCGGTCGAGGCGATGGGGCAGGCGGCCGTGCACGCGCTGCTGGAGGAGATCGGCGGCACCCCGGCGCCGCACGCCGAGTTCGTGTTCCAGCCGGAGCTGGTGGTGCGCGGCTCGACCGGCGCCCGACCCCGATGACCCGACTGGCGGAACGGATGCGGGCCCAACGGCTCTCGCACCCCGCCGCCGACCTCGCGGACCTATTCGGCTCCGTCTTCGCCCTGCAAGCGCAGGACGTCCCGGCGGCACGGCTCGCGGCGCGCGCCAGGGGAGTGCGGTCCCTCGACGGCCCCGTGGTGCGCACGTGGGCGATGCGCGGCACCCTGCACCTGCTCCACGAGGACGACCTGTGGGTCGTGCCCCTCCTGGGCCCCACGTTCATCGCCGCCGGACGACGTCGCCGCGACCAGCTCGGCCTCACCGACGAGCTGTGCGCACGCGCGCTGCCGGCGCTGCGGGAAGTCCTGACCGAGCCGCTGGAACGCGCCGAACTCGTGCGCCGCCTGGCCGAGGTCGGCATCGCGCTCGACCCGGGCACGCAGGCCCCGGCGCACCTGCTGGCCTTCGCCGCCCACTCCGGCGTGCTGTCCCGCGGGCTGGACGACACCTACCGCCTGCTGGACATCACCTGCGAGCCGAAGGGCGTGGACGAGCTGTGGCGGCGCTACCGGCGTGCCTACGGCCCCGCGACGCCGGACGACTTCGCCGCGTGGAGCGGCCTGCCCAAGCGCCTGCTCAAGGACCTGCCCGAGGTCATCGGCGCACCCGCCGAGCCGGACGGCACCGTCCGGATGCTCGGCCACTTCGACCCCTACCTGCTCGGCTACCGCGACCGCTCCGCCGCGCTGGCGCCCGAGCACGCGCCGCTCGTGCAGACCGGCGGCGGTTTCCTCACCCCGTACGTCGTGGTGGACGGCCGCGTGGTCGCCGTGTGGCGGCGCGAGGGCGCGCGGATCGCCGTGCACCCGTTCGGTGATCGTCCCGACCTCGCCGCGGAGGTCGTCGACCTGGGCCGATTCCTCGACGTGGACGCGCGCTTAACCTGGGTGTAGCACGTGGATAAGGTCACTTCCACGCATCGACACCGGGAGGCGCGTTCAACTTGGGTGTGTTCGTCACGGGTGTGCGCCCGCGCTGGTCGGACATGGACGCGTTCGGCCACGTCAACCACGCCAACACGGTGACCCTGCTGGAAGAGGCGCGCATCGACCTGCTGTTCACCGAGGCCGCCCGCCACGGGGTGCCGGAGATGGCCCAGGGCATGGTGGTGGCCAGGCTCGTGGTGGACTACCTCGCGCCGCTGGTGTTCACCGGTGACGAGATCAGGGTGGAGATGTCGGTGCGGGAGCTGAAGTCGGCGTCCTTCACCCTCGACTACTCGGTCCGCGGCAGCCGCCAGGAGGGCAGCGCGGTCGTCACGACGGCCGAGACCCTCATGGTCCCCTACAACCTGACGGCCGGACGCCCGCGCCGTCTCCTCGAAGCCGAGCGCGACTTCCTCGCCGGCTGGCGTGCCGGAGGTAATGGTGCCTGAGTTGGTCTTCGCGGATCCCGCCGAGCGGGACGACCTCGGCGCGTTCGTCGCCCGTGCCGTTCGCCTGGACGCCCAGTCGGTGGTGCGGCTGCGCAACCGCGCGTCCGGCGACCTGGTCGACGCGTGGGTGGCCACCCCGTTCGACACCCTGGCCACCCGGACCGTGGCCGGGAAGCTGACGCCGGGCGACGTGACCGTGTCGGGCAGCGACCTGCTCACCGGCCTGGCCGTGGTGCGCAGCGAGACCGTCGACCCCGGTCCGGCGAAGGACATGATGTGGCGCTCGGCGCTGCCGCCGTCGGCGGGCTGGCTGCCGGTGGACCGGCTGCCCGGCAGCGTCGTGTCGGAGCTGGCGGAGAAGGGCGTGGAGGTGGCGCGGGAGAACGCGGGCCCGCGCGGCACGCCGCCCGCCTCGCTGCTGGACCAGACCGTGATCACGGTGAGCGGTTCGGGCCTGGACGTGAAGGTGCCGATGCGGTGCCTGTTCGCCTTGTCCGGCATGGGTTTCCTGGGCGGTGACGACGTGCGCATCACGGCTACCGACTCGTGGCTGCGCATCGACGCCCGCTTCGGCGCGGTGGTCCGCCGCCGCCACTCCATGCTGCCCCTGCTGGTCTGACCCGGGTGGTCTGACCTCGTCACTCGACCGGGTATTCATTCGCCTCCGCCGGTTACTGTGGGTTGGTTGCCGCAGTACGGGGGGTATGGGTGGAGTTCAAGGTTCTGGGACCGGTCGAGGCCTGGGTGGGAGGCAGACCGGTGGCGGTCGGCGGGCCGAAGCCCAAGACGCTGCTGGCGTTGCTGGCGATCCACGCGGGCCGGGTCGTGTCGCTCGACCAGCTGGTGGACGCGATGTGGGGGGAGCAGCCGCCGGACCAGTCGCGGTCCGCGATCTACACGTACGTGTCGTCGCTGCGCCGGGAGCTGGGCGACGCGCTGTCCCGCTCCGGCGGCGGGTACCTGCTGACCGCCGACCTCGACGAGGTGGACCTGCACGTGTTCACCACCGAGGTCACCGAGGGCCGCAAGGCGCTGGCCGACGGCGACGTCGAAGGCGCGGCGGTGCGGTTCGCGACCGCCCTGGGCGTGTGGCGCGGCATCCCGCTGGGCGGCGCGCAGGGTGCCTGGGCCGAGGGCGAGCGCTCGCGGTTGGAGGAGATGCGCCTCGGCGCGCTGGAGGACCGGTTCGACGCCGAGCTCGCCGTCGGGCGCGGCGAGTCGCTGGTGGCCGAGCTGAGCGCGGCCGTGGCCGAGAACCCGCTGCGGGAGCGGCTGCGCGGCCAGCTCATGCTGGCCCTGAACCAGACCGGGCGGCAGGCGGACGCCCTCGCCTGCTACCAGGACGGCCGGCGCGTCCTGCTCGACGAGCTGGGCATCGAGCCCGGACCGGCGCTGCGGGCGACCCACGAGCGCATCCTCCGCGGCGACGCGGACGTGAAGCCGGCCGGCGCGGCGCCCACCGCCACCGCGCTGACGCCCAGCCAGCTGCCGCTCGACATCGGCGACTTCACCGGCCGCGTCGCCGAGCAGGAACGCCTGGTGGCGCGGTTGACCGAGGACACCGGCGCGGTGCGGGTGTGCGCGATCTCCGGTCAGCCGGGCGCGGGCAAGTCCACGTTGGCCGCGCACGTCGCCCACGTGGTGCGCGATCACTTCACCGACGGCCAGCTCTACGCGAACCTGCGCGGCGTGCAGGCCGTTCCCGCCGACCCGTTCGAGGTGCTGGCGGGATTCCTGCGGGCCCTCGGCGTCGTCGACACCGCCATCCCCGTCGAGCTGGAGGAGCGCGCCCAGCTCTACCGCACCCTCATAGCCGACCGGCGGGTGCTGGTCGTGCTGGACGACGCCCGCGACGAGCGCCAGCTCCGCCCGCTGCTGCCCGGCGGCGCGATGTGCGCCCTGCTGGTCAGCAGCCGGGAACGCCTGAGCGCGCTCAGCGGTGCGGCACAGCTGCACCTGCGAGTGCTGAACGACGACGAGGCCGTGGAGCTGCTGGACCGCGTGGTCGGTGACGAGCGGGTGCCCGCCGAGCCCGACGCCGCCCGGGAGATCGTCCGGTTGTGCGGTCGCCTCCCGCTGGCGTTGCGCATCGCGGGCGCCAGGCTCGCCGCCCGCCCGCAGTGGAAGCTGTCGCGGCTGGCCGAGCGACTGGGCGTGCAGCGACGCGTGCTCCAGGAGCTGACCCTGGGCGACCTGGAGGTGCGCGGCAGCCTCGCGCTGAGCTACGACGGCCTGGGCGAGCGGGAGCGCACGGCGATCCGCCGCCTCGGGCTGCTCGACGTGTCGACCTTCGGCGGCTGGCTGCTCGCGCCGCTGCTCGACTGCGACCCGCACGAGGCCGAGGAGGTCGTGGAACGGCTCGTCGACTCGCAACTGCTCGACATCGCGACCACCGATGACGGCGCCGCCCTGCGCTACCGGGTGCACGACCTGACCCGGGCGTTCGCGCGCGAGCGCGGTGAGGCCGAGGAGTCGCCGGAGGAGGCGAGGGCGGCTTGCGCGCGTGCCGCCGAGGCGTGGCTGTCGCTGGTGGAGCTGGCCAGCAGCCGGATGTCGCACGCGACGTTCGGCGGCACGCCGGTCGAGCTCGACCCCCGCTACTTCGACGAGGCCGTGGCGGACGACGTGACCGCCGACCCGGAGGGGTGGTTCGACGCCGAGCAGGCCGGTCTGGTCAGCGTGGTGGACCGGGTGTCCGAGTTGGACCTGGCCGACGTGGCCACCCGCCTGGCCGCCGCGCTGTGCTCGTCCCGGTTCTCGGTGCGCAACCTGTTCGGCCAGTGGCGGCGGACCCACTCGTCGGCCCTGGGAGCGGCGCGGCGCACGGGCGACCGGGCCGGCGAGGCGCGGCTGTTGTCCGGCCTGGGCTGGCTGGCCTACGAGCAGGACCGCTTCGACGAGGCCGCGTCGTACTACGGGCAGGCGCTGGACGCGTTCCGGGAGGGGCGCGACGAGCTGGGCGAGGCGGCGACGCGGCTGTCGCTGAGCACCGTGCTGCGCGAGCGCGGCGAGCTGGTCGAGGCCGTCGAGGCGCTGGACGGGGCGCTGCCCGTGCTGCGGTCCCACGGCGAGCGCGGCCTCGTCGCGCAGGCCCTGCACGGCCTGGGACGGGTGCTGACCGAGCGGGGCGAGCTGGACCGGGCGTTGGAGCAGTGCGTGCGGGCGCTGGACTCCTACCGGGAGCTGGACGACCGGCGCAGCGAGGCCATCGTGCTGCGCTCGGTGGGCATCGTGCACCGGGCCGCCGGTCGCTGGGGCGAGGCCGCCGAGCTCTGCGCCGAGGCGGTGCACGTGCTGCGCGCCCTGGGCGACCGCCTGATGTCGGCGTACGCCGTGCAGGCGCTGGCCAAGGCCCGCATCCGCCAGGGCCGCGGCGACGCGGTCCGCAGCGACCTGCTCGAGTGCCTGACCACGTGCGGCGAGATGCAGGACGGGTTCGGGCAGGCGCTCGTCCTGCGCACCCTCGGCGAGCTGGAGCTCGCCGCCGGTCGGCCGGACATGGCCCGCCGCTACCTGGACCAGGCGCTGCACCGGTGGGAGGCCCTGGCCCTGCCGGTGTGGCGGGCCAGGACGCTGCGCGACCTGTCCACCGCGCTCACCGCCCTCGACGAGCCCGCCGCGGCGGACGAGGCGTGGGCCGAAGCGTTGGAGATCTTCACCTCGCACGGCAGCCGCGAAGCGCGCGAACCACGACCGTCGACCGCCACCATGCCGCGCCGAGTGTCGTGGTCGGAAGCCGCGAAGGTCTCCTGACCAGCGGAAACCAAGGGCTGGGGGTCACGTGCCCCCAGCCCTTTCGCATGTCCGCAGCGACCTCAAAACGATCTCAAAACGTGCTTTGAGCTTTCTCGGAGAACCCGGCGACAAGGTTGTGCCAACACCGAGCGCCAACCGAGGAGCAACCGAGATGAAGGTCTTCACCGGCAGGAACGCCACCCGCGTCGCCGCCGCCACCGTCGCCGCCGGCCTGCTGACCGCGGGCCTGTCCGCGGCGGTGTCCACCACCGTCGCCCGAGCGGCCGAGCTGCCCGCGGGGTCCAGCCGCGTCGGGGTGCTGTCGACCAACGGTGATCTGCACGTCAAGGAGGGCAACCTCCAGTCGTCCTGGGTCATGGGCGTGGCGAGCGGGATCAACCGGTTCGAGGTGGCGGGCGACCGCGTCGGCGTGCTGGATACCGGCGGCAAGTTGTGGGTGAAGGAGGGGAACCTCTGGACCGGCTGGTCCGAGCTGGCCGAGGGGGTGAAGGACTTCCGCCTCGCCGGGAACCGCATCGGCATCGTCCGCACCGACGGCACGGTCGCGGTGAAGGACGGCGGTCTCCAAGCCGGCTGGTCCGAACAGGGCAACGGCCTGCGGGAGGTGGAGATCACGCCCGACCGCGTCGGCGTCCTGGGCAACGACGGCGTGGTCAGCGTCAAGGAGGGCGGTCTCGACGCCGGGTGGGTGCCGCAGGTCGGCGGGGTCGCGGACCTGGAGCTGTCCGGTGACCGCATCGGCGTGCTGCGCACCGACGGCACGGTGGCGGTGAAGGAGTCGAACCTCTGGTCCAACTGGGTCGAGCAGACCAACGGCGTCGTCGACCTGGAGCTGTCCGGCAGCCTCATCGGCGTCGTGCGGAGCGACGGGCTGGCGACGGTGAAGGAGGGCAACCTCTACTCGGGCTGGGTGAACCAGCTCGGTGACGCCAAGGACATCGAGATCTCCGGCGACCGCATCGGCGTGCTGCGGACCAACGGGACCGCGGTCGTGAAGGACGGCGGCGTCTACGGCGCCTGGGTCGAGCAGACCGGCGGCGTGAAGCAGCTGCGCCTGGCCACCGCGACGCCCGGTTCCGCGGCGGGCCACGTGACGATCGCGGACATCACCGCCATCTACGGCTCCGTGTACGCCACGGACACCGTCGCGGCCGGACTGCCCGGCCTCAACGAGGTCATGGCGCAGAAGGGCATCACCACGCCGACCCGCAAGGCCGCGTTCCTGGCGACCCTCAAGCACGAGAGCGGCTTCCGCTTCAACGCCGGCGAGGCGGGCAGCACCGCGACCTACCGCGGCCGCGGCTTCATCCAGCTGACCGGGCAGTACAACTACCAGTCCGCCGGCGCGAGCCTGGGCCACGACTTCCTGAACAACCCGTCCGACGCCGCCTCGCTCCAGTGGAGCGCCAGGGTCGCCGGCTGGTACTGGACGGTCGCCCGCAACATCAACGCCGCCGCGGACGCCTACGACATGGGCGCGGTCGGCCGCGCGATCGGCTACTCGTACGCGCTCGACCCGACCGAGTCGAACAACCGCTGCGCCTCGTACAAGCGCGCGCTCGCCTACTTCAACGGCGGCAGCCTCCCGGTCCCGGAAGCCTCCATCAACTGCGCCCGCTGACCCTGCCCGAGAACCCCGAGAGGAACACCACCATGTCGATCAAGACGACCGTGCGCCGCACCCTGACGACCGCCCTGGCCGCCGCCGTGCTCGCCCCCGTCCTCACCCTGCTCTCCGCCGGCTCCGCCCTCGCGGACACCCGCACGGACATCCGCGACCTGGCCAGATCGAACCTCGGCAAGCAGACCTGCAGCACCAACAGCCTCGGCGGCGTGGGCTACATGGACTCCTGCCGCATGCAGCACGCCTGGTGCGCGGACTTCGCCCGCTGGGTGTGGGGCATGGCGGGCCTCGACACCGACCGCCTGAACGCCGGCGCGGGCAGCTTCTACCTCTACGGAGCCAACAAGGGCACCCTGCACACCGACACCGGCTACGTCCCGCAGGCCGGCGACGCGGTGGTGCTGAACTACCAGGGCAACGGCTACGCCGACCACGTCTCCATCGTGGACTCGGTCGCCGCCACCTCGATGACCACGATCAACGGCAACTTCGGCGGCTCCGGCCCCACCACCTCGTCGGTGCAGTACGCCACCGGTGGCAACCGGGTCGGCCAGTACATCGCGGGCCAGCGGGTCTCCGCGTTCGTCAGCCCGTCCGGCGTCGGCACCACCCCGGTCCTGAGCAAGCGCCTGGGCTTCCTCGGCGGCGGCGGCGCCGTGATCGGCAAGCAGGGCGAGCTGGACGCCGGGTGGACCACCGTGCACGGCGGCGGCATCGTGAAGGCGAAGTTCGACGGCGACATGGTCGGCGTCGTGGACGCGGCGGGCACCCTGTACGTCAAGCAGGGCGACATGCAGCAGGGGTGGTTCCCCCAGATCGGCGGCGTGAAGGACTTCGCGCTGGAGTCCGGCGCCGGCCGCATCGGCGTGCTGCGCAACGACGGCACGGTGGTGGTGAAGGAGGGCGGCCTCCAGGGTTCGTGGGTCGAGCAGACCAACGGCATCGCCGAGCTGGCGCTGTCGGGTGACTGGATCGGTGTCGTGTCCACCACCGGCACGGTGACGGTCAAGCAGGGCAACCTGTACGCCGGGTGGACCACCCAGCTCGGCAACGCCAAGCACCTCGAGCTGGACGCGGCGGCCGGTCGGATCGGCGTGCTGCGCAACGACGGCTCGGTCGTGGTCAAGGACGGCGGCCTGTACGGCACGGACTGGGTCGAGCAGACCAGCGGTGTGGCCGACTTCGAGCTGTCGGGCACCTGGATCGGCGTGGTCTCCACCGGTGGCGTCGCGTCGGTCAAGGAAGGCGGCCTGCGGGGCGGCTGGACCAACCAGCTGGCGGGCGTCAAGGACATCGAGATCGACGCCCCGTCCGGTCGACTCGGGTTCCTCCGGACCGACAACACCCTCGTGGCCAAGGACGGCGGCCTGTACGGCACCACGTGGCACGAGGTGACCAACGGCGTGACCACGTTCGACGTGACCAGCTACTGACCCAACGACCCTCGGGCCCCCGACCACACCGGTCGGGGGCCTGTCGGCCATCCGACGGGAGCCGCTGTGGTCCAGCCGATCACGAGGGCCGAGGTCCTCAGACGCGCCGCCTGCTGGGTGGGCGTGCCGTACAGCCAGACCGCCTTCCACGTCGACGGCTACGGCACCTACCGCACCGACTGCTCGGGCTTCGTGTCGATGGCGTTCGGGCTGCCCGACGTGCCGCACGGCGGGCTCAACACGGTGGACCTGGTCGCGGTGAGCACGCCGATCGGCAAGGACGAGCTGCTGCCGGCCGACGTGCTGATCGACCCCGTCGGTGACCGGACCACCCGGCACGTGGTGCTGTTCGAGGGGTGGGCGAACCCGCGGCGCACGCACTACGTGGGGCACGAGCAGTGCAGCGGGCTCGGCACGGTCCGCCGCACGCTCGTCTACCCCTATGACACCCGGCCGCGCGGCTTCCGGCCCTACCGGCTCGACCACGTCGTCTGACCGGCCTCACCGGACCGCGCCGCTGCCCCCGCCGGCGTGAGGCGGG
>NZ_JBFAAX010000021.1:0-37115 GCF_040639995.1 Actinosynnema sp. NPDC023658
GCCCGCAGGGCCCTTCGGTGCCGGGTCGTGCTACTTGAGGCCGTTGCCCATCGCGGTGATGAGCTCGCCGTTGGAGGTGTCACCGTCGAGCGACCAGAAGAACGCGCCGCCCAGGCCCTGGGCCTTGGCGTAGCTCATCTTGCCGCCGATGGTGGCCGGGGTGTCGTAGCTCCACCACTCGTTGCCGCAGTGCGCGTACGCCGTGCCCGCGATCGTGCCGGTGGCCGGGCACTTGGTCTTGAGGACCTTGTAGTCCTCGATGCCCGCCTCGTACGTGCCCGGCGCCGCGCCGGTGGCCGTGCCGCCCGGGGCCGACTGCGTGACGCCGGTCCAGCCGCGGCCGTAGAAGCCGATGCCGAGCAGCAGCTTGCTCGCCGGGACGCCCTTGCCCTTGAGCTTCTGCAGCGCCGCGTCCGTGTTGAACCCGGCCGTCGGGATGCCGGACCACGAGGTCAGCGGGGAGTGCGGAGCCGTCGGGCCCTGCGCCGCCCACGCGCCGAAGTAGTCGTAGGTCATGACGTTGTACCAGTCGAGGTACTGCGCCGCGCCGCCGTAGTCGGCCGCGTCGATCTTGCCGCCGTTCGAGCCGTCGGCCGTGATGGCCGCGGTCACCAGGTTGTTCGAGCCGAACCGGCTGCGCAGGGCCTGGATCAGCGTCTTGAACGAGCCGAAGCCGGTCGTGTCGCAGGTCAGGCCGCAGGCGTTCGGGTACTCCCAGTCGATGTCGATGCCGTCGAACACGTCCGCCCAGCGCGGGTCCTCGATCAGCTTGTAGCAGGAGTCGGCGAACGCGGCCGCGTTCTGGGCCGCCTGGCCGAAGCCGCCGGACCAGGTCCAACCGCCGAACGACCACAGCACCTTGATGTTCGGGTACATCTTCTTCAGCTTGCGCAGCTGGTTGAACGAACCGCGCAGCGCGCCGGTGTCCCACGTGTCGGCGACGCCGTCCACGGAGTTCGCGGCGGTGTACGCCATGTCGTAGTCGGCGTAGGCGTCACCGATGGTGCACTGGCCGTTCTGCACGTTGCCGAACGCGTAGTTGATGTGCGTCAGCTTCGCGGCCGAGCCGGAGGTGTGGATGTTCTTCACGTAGTACTGGCGGCCGTAGACGCCCCACTGGGTGAAGTAGCCGAGGTTCTTGCGCGAACCGACCGGCGGGTTGGAGGTGGTGGTCGTCGTCGGACCCGTAGGGGACGTCGTGGTGGTGCTCGTGGTCGTCGTGGTCGTCGTGGTGGTCGTCGTCGGGTTGGTCCCGCCGGCGTCGCACGACGCGCCGTTCAGCTTGCAGTTGGCCGGCCCGCTGAACGTGCCGGAGTAGGTCACGTTGAAGCCGAAGCTCACCGACGCGCCGACGCCGACGCTGCCGTTCCACGTGTTCTTGACCGTCACGTGCTGGCCGCTGGCGGTGTAGGAGCCGTCCCAGACCGAGCTGATCTTGTGCCCGGTGGGCAGGTCGAACTCCACCGTCCACGAGGACAAAGCGGAGGTCCCGCCGTTCTTGATCGTGTACTTGCCCTCGTAGCCGGTGCCCCAGTCCGAGCCCTTGCTGAAGGTGGCCGAGACGCCGCCCGCACCGCTGGCCGCGGGCGCGACGACCAGCCCCACCACCAACGTGGCGACCGCCACGAACAACGCTGTGACATGCCATCGGATCTTGGACATCGTGCTCCTTGTCAGGAAAGGAGTGCAGGGTTGAGGTCACCATGTGGTTCAGACCACTTCACGGTCAAGGTCTAGACCATTGTCGTCACTCGAACGGACTAGTGCGAAACCCTTCGGAACCGGTTCCGAAGGTCGGGGACCACTAAGGGTCGCTTGGCCGAAAGTCTGACCCGCACTGAGACCACGGTCCGACGTGCGACCGCCGTCCGGTGACCAGACTCGAACCCGTCGAGGGGGACTCGACGGGTTCGAGCGAGGGAGCGTCGATGGTCAAGAGGTGTATCGCCCTGGTCGCCGTGGTGGGTCTGGCGGCCGTGGGCATCGGGGGAACGGCGGTGGCCGAGCCGTCCGCCGAGGGAGCCGGTCGCATCGACCGGCAGGTCGTCCAGCAGGCGTTGGACGAGATGACGCGGACGGGCGCGCAGGGGGTGCAGGTCCGGATCACCGACGGGCGGCACCAGTTCACCGCCCGCAGCGGCACGGCGCGCGTCGACTCGTCGCGTCCCGTGCCGACCGACGGCCGGTTCCGGGTCGGCAGCATCACCAAGACGTTCGTGTCGACCGTCGTCCTGCAACTGGTCGGTGAGGGCAAGGTCGACCTGGACGCGCCGGTGCAGCGGTACCTGCCGGGCCTGCTGCCCGCGGGCGACCGGATCACCGTGCGGAACCTCCTGCAGCACACCAGCGGCCTCTACAGCTACTCGTCCGCGCTGCCGCTGACCCCGGACGGCTTCCTGGGCATCCGGTACAAGACGTGGACGCCCGCCGAGTTGGTGGCGCTGTCCACGGCCCGGCCGCTCGACTTCGAGCCCGGCACCGACTGGCGCTACTCCAACACCAACTACGTCGTCGCCGGGTTGCTGGTGGAGAAGGTCACCGGCCGGCCGTACGAGGTGGCGGTGGCGCAGCGCGTCCTGCGGCCGCTGGGGCTGGGCTCGACGTCCGTCCCCGGCACCCGCACCGAGGTGCCCGGTCCGCACGCGCACGGCTACGTCCGGGCGGGCGGCGAGGTCGTCGACATCACGGAGATCAACCCCTCGGTCGCGTACGCGGCGGGCGAGATGGTCTCCACGACGGCGGACCTGGACCGGTTCGTGGACGCGCTGCTGGACGGCCGCCTGCTCCGCCCGGAGCAGCAGCGGGAGCTGACCTCGACCCTGCCGTTCAGCAACGGGTACGGCCTGGGCTTCGAGGCGACCGAACTGCCGTGCGGCGTGACGGTCTGGGGTCATGGCGGCAGCATCCCCGGCTACAACAGCCTGATGGTCAGCACGCCGGACACCAAGACCCGGCTGACGGCGTCCCTGACGTCCGCCCCCGACCCCGGTGAGGTCGCCGGCCTCCAGGAGATGCTGAACGAGGTGTTCTGCTGACCGCCGGCTGAGGTGGGCTCACACGCCTTCCTGCTCACCCACGGGCTCGGTCGTGGTCGACAGGATCCCGACCAGGGTGTCGTCGTAGAAGTTGAGGTGCAGCGGTTTTTCGTACTGGAGGATCGCGAGGATGTCGCGGAGTTGGGCGAGGTGGAAGTGCAGCTCGATGCTGGAGGAGGTGCCCGTGTTGGCCGGCAGGGGCAATCCGTCCGCCAGGAAGCGGAATCCGCCGACGTACGAATTCGATGAATAGCAATTGATCATGACGCGGTAACCGCCCGCCCACGGTCCGGCCGCGTCGGGACCGCTGCGGTAGTAGATGAGATAGGAGTCGAAGCTCTTCTGGATCAAAGCCATGACCGCTCCTCGTCAGGCCGTTCTCCGGAGAAGCGTAGCAGCGGACCCGGTAATTCGAATCCGTGCTTGTAGGGGACGGGCGCGTCCTTTCGGGCGACTCGTGCCCGGTGGCCGACCGTCGAATTGCGGACGAAGAATAAGGCGGTGAAGGGCTTCCCGGGGTGGGTGGGAAACCCTTCACCGCCTGGTCCGACGACGTCCGGGGGCAGGACGCGTCGGGTGGGAGGGGCGCGGTGGCTGGGCGGCAGCCGCCGCACCCGGTGGTCAGGGTGACGTGGTGGCCGCGAGGGAGGGGGTGGTGGCAGCGGGGCCGGGGGTGGCAGCGGGGCCGGCGGTGGTGCCGGAGGTGGCCGGGGTGGTCGAGGTCAGGAACTTCTCCACCTGCTCGACGACGAACGCGTGGTCCTCGGCCTGGGGCAGGCCGGAGACGCCGACGGTGCCCACCATGCCGACGCCGGCGACGTTCACCGGGAACACGCCGCCGTGCGCGGCGTAGCGGGCGGGGTCCAGGAGGGAGTCCGACTCGAACGTCTTGCCGTTCGCCCGGAAGCTCTCACCGACGCGGTAGGAGCTCTGGGCGTACCGGTCGACCACCCGGCTCTTGCGGTCGATCCACTCGTCGTTGTCCGCCGAGGTGCCGGGCAGCGCGGCGTGGAACAGGCGTTGCCGCCCACGCCGCACCGAGATCGTCACCGGCAACGACCGGTCGCGGGCGGCCTGGAGCAGGAACGCGCCCAGCGCCAGCGCCACCTCGTTGTCGAACGACGTGAACACCAGCCGGGACTCCTGCTCGGCCAACGTCTCCAGCAAGCTCACAGCGAGACCACCTGTCCGGTCCGGGCGGAGGTGAACGCCGCCTCGATCACTTCCAGCGCGCGCACCGCCGACTCCGGCTCGACCGGCAGCGGGCCGCCGTCGGTCAACGCCTCGGCCAGCAGTCGGTAGAACTCCGAGTAGGCGCCGGGCAGGCCCAGGACCTCCTCGGCCCCGTCCAGCAACCCCACCCGGGCCGATGTCGACAAATCACTAAAGGGCTTCCCGGCGGCCAGGGCGTCCTCCTGGCGGTCCAGGCCGTGCGAGACGTACGCGCCGGTCGAGCCGAGCACCCGGAACCGCGGGCCGTGGTCCGGCGCGGCGGCACTGGCCCACAGGTGCGAGCGCACCCCGCTGACGTGCGTCAACGCCACGAACACGTCGTCGTCGACCTGGACGCCCGGTCGCCGCAGGTCCAGTTCGGCGTACACGGTCGACACCGGGCCGAACAGCTCCAACGCCTGGTCGACCAGGTGCGCGCCGAGGTCGTAGAGCAGCCCGCCGGCCTCCTCGGGTGCGCCGAACTCGCGCCAGTTGTCCCAGACGTCCGGCACCCAGCGCTCGAACCTCGACTCGAACCGCGCCACCGTGCCCAGCGCGCCCTCGTCCAGCAGCGCCCGCAGCGTGCGGAAGTCGCTGTCCCACCGCCGGTTCTGGAACACCGTCACCGGCACGCGCCGGTACCGCGCCGCCTGCAACACCCGCCGGGCGTCGGCCGACGTCGTCGCGAACGGCTTGTCCACCACGACCGGCAGGCCCGCCTCGATCGCCGCCAGCGCCAGCGGCACGTGGGTGCGGTTCGGAGTGGCGACCACGATCAGGTCCAGTTCGAGCTCGAACAGCTCCTCGACGGTGCGCGGCAGGGTCGCGTCGGGGTAGGTGGCCTCGGCGTGCGCCCGCCGGTCCGGGTCGGCGGTGACGACGGCGCTGAGCTCCAAGCCGGGTGTCGCGGCGATCAGCGGTGCGTGGAACACCCGGCCGGCGATGCCGTAGCCGAGCAGTCCGGTGCGGAGAGGCATGCCCTGATTAAAACAACGGTGTGTAGTAAAAGCCAGGTGCGATGATGGAGCCGTGGCCAACTTGCGCTTCCTGCGGGGGTACAACGACGCGGTGGTGCTCGGGCTGGCCAGGTCCGGGGCGGTGACCCGGGTCGAGCTCGCCGACCGCAGCGGGCTCACGCCGCAGGCGGTGTCCAAAGTGGTGAGCAGGCTCATCGGTGACGGCCTGCTGGTCGAGTCCGGCACGCGCAACGTGGGCGTCGGCAAGCCGCGCACCCTGCTCAAGCTCGTCGCGGACAGCAGGCTCGCCCTCGGGGCCCAGGTCGAGCGGGACGAGCTGCGCGTCGTGCTCACCGACCTCGCGGGCACCGTGCTGGACCGCGCGGTCGCCCCGCTGCCGCGCGACTTCGACCCGCCGACGTTCGTGGAGGAGCTGAACCGGCTGGTCGACGGCCTGCGCAGTGAACGGCTGCTCGGCGTCGGCATCGGGTTCGTCGGCCCCCTGGACCACCGCACCGGCGTGGTGCACTACCCGACCGGCCTGTCCGCGTGGCACGACGTGCCGCTGCGCGCGTTGGCCGAGCAGCGCCTCGGACTGCCGGTCGTGCTCGACAAGGACACCAACACGGCGGTCGTGGCCGAGGCGTGGCGGCGCGGCGAGCAGCTGCGCGACGCGGTGCTCGTGCTCGTCGGCACCGGGCTCGGCATCGGGATGCTGCTCGACGGCCGGGTGCACCGGGGCGTGCGCACCAACGCGGGCGAGTACGGCCACACCACCCTCCAGCTCGACGGGCCGCCGTGCGTGTGCGGGCGCAGCGGGTGCATAGAGGCGCTGCACAACCTCGCCGCCGCGCGGGGCGACCTGGTCGAGGCGACGTCCATCGTGGGTGTGGCCGTGGCCGACCTCGTGCAGCTGCTCGACATCGACCACGTGGTGCTGGCCGGCCGCGCGGTGCTCGCGGAACCCTCCGCCTACCTCGACGGCGTGCGCGCCCGGCTGCCCAAGGACGAGTGGCTCCCGGTGGACGTGTCGATCACCCCGTTGGGGGATGACGTGGTCGCGGCGGGGGCGGCGATGCTCGTCCTGAGCGAGTTCTACGGCCGTCCTCGCTGACCGCGTTCCCGACCGGATTGGACATGCCCTGCTCACGGGCACCCGTGCGGGTGATTCACTGTGCGGCATGTATGCGCTCCGGTACGCCGTCGGCACCGACCCCGGCCTGCGCCGTGAAGCGAACGAGGACTCCGTGTACTTCAGCGAACGCCTGTTCGCCGTCGCAGACGGCATGGGTGGGCACGCGTACGGTGAAGTGGCGAGTTCGATCGCGGTGGCGGTGCTGGCCGACCTCGACGTGGATGCCGACGACCCACTCGGTGAACTGGCCGGCGCGGCCCGGGAGATCGCCATCCGGCTGACCGACCTGGCCGAGGAGAACTTCGACATGCGCGGCATGGGCACCACGCTCACCGCGCTGCTGTGGGACGGCGAGCGGTTCGCCGTCGGGCACATCGGTGACTCGCGCTGCTACGTCGTCCGCGAGGCCGGGCTGACCCAGATCACCCGGGATCACACCATGGTCCAGGCGCTGGTGGACGACGGGCGGATGGCCGCCGAGCAGGCCGCCGAGCACCCCGGCCGGTCCATGCTCATGCGGGCGCTGCAGGCGGGGAGCGCGCACGACCCGGACCTGTTCTTCCAGGACGTCGAGGCGGGCGACCGGTACCTGATCTGCTCGGACGGCCTGTCCGACGTCGTGGGTGCGCCGGAGATCGCCGCGCTGCTGACCGCGTCGGAGGACGGTGAGGAGACCGTGCGGGCGCTGATCGAGGCGGCCAACGCGGGCGGCGGACCGGACAACATCACCTGCGTCGTGGTCGACGTGGTGCCGACGGGCAACTCGTCGTGGCGCCCGGCCTGGCTCGCGCCGCGCACCGAGGGCTAGAGCACCCCGTCAGGCCACCGAGACGCCGAGCAGGTCGTGCAGTGCCGCTTCGCCCGCGGGGGTGAGGCGCACGGCCCGGCCCGTGCCGACACCGCGCACCCAGTCCCGGTCGCGCAGGTGGGCGCAGACGTGCGCGCCCACCGTGCCGGCGAGGTGCGAGCGGCGCTCGGTCCAGTCCAGGCACGCCTTGGCCAGCGGACGGCGGGTGGTCGGTGGGGTGAACGCGAGCTCGTCCCGCAGCCACGTGAGGCCGTCGTCGGTGACCGCCAGGTCCTCGGTGAGCAGGCCGCGGGTCGTCATGGCGTCCGTGATGGCCACGCCCAGGCGTCCGGCCAGGTGGTCGTAGCACGTGCGGCCGCGGCGGAGGGCCTGCGAGGCGGCGGCGGCGCGGAGCGTGCGCTTGGCCGGCTCGGTCGGGCCCAGGTAGCCGAGCAGGTCTTCCAGCAGCCGCGCCTGCTTCGGGCCCGCCAGCTGGACGTAGCGGTGGCGGCCCTGCCGGCGTTCGACCAGGAGACCTCCCCGGACCAGCCGGGTCAGGTGCTCGCTGGCGGTCGAGGGCGCGACCTCGGCGGCGTCGGCCAGCTCGCCCGACGTCCACGCCCGGCCGTCCATCAGCGCGAGCAGGAACCGGGCCCGGCTGCGGTCGGCCAGCAAGGCGGCCAGGTCCGCCAGTTCGTCTGCTGCCACGGGACCATTGTGCGCCCCGGACAGTTCGGTCCGCGCCGAAGCGACGGCGGCCTACGTTGACCGCATGACTGTTCTGTCGGACGCGGTCCTGTCGGATGAGGCCTACCCGGTGCCCCCGGTGCCCTCGGCGGGGTCCGGGGTGGCGTGGTTGCGGGCTGGGGTGGCGCGGTTCAGCGAGGGGCCGGACCACGCGCGGCGGCGCGCGTCGGTCGAGCGGATGTTGTCCACTGTGGATCCGGGGTCGGTGCGGCGGCCGGGCACGCCGGTGGCGGTGCTGGCGGAGGCGCTGGGGCTGCCGCGGTCGGTCGCGTCGGACGTGGCCCTGTTGGCCGCGTGCTACCAGCCGCACGTCACCGCGACCCCCGAGGCCGACGAGGCGGTGGCCCGGCTGGTGGCCGCGTGCGGCGGGACGTGGGACGAGGAGACGGCCAACCGGATCGGGCTGCTGGTGCAGGCGTGCGACGCGACGCGGGCGTTGATCGCGGGGGTCGAGCCGCCGGTGCCAGTGACGCGGCGGGTCGCGCCGGACGGCGCGGTGGTCGAGGGGGGCCGGTTGGTCGCGTGGTTCGGCGCGGGGCGGCACGCGTGCCCGGGGCGGGCGCACGCGTTGGCGATGGCGGAGGGCTCGCGGGCGTTCCACCGGATGCACGAGGACTTCCTGGTGCTGCCGAACGCGTGGGACTTCGCGTCCGGGGCGGCCCTGGTGCGGGCCGGGTTCACGGCGGTCGGCACGACGAGCCTGGGCGTGGCGGCGGCGCACGGCCTGCCGGACGCGGCCGGGGTGGCGCGGGAGGAGACCGTGGCGCTGGCGCGGTCGTTGGTGCGGCTGCCCGTGCCGGTGACCGTGGACGTCGAGGCCGGGTTCGGCGGTGACGTGCGGGTGTTGGCGGCGGAGCTGTGGGAGCTCGGCGTGGCCGGGGTGAACGTGGAGGACGGGCGTGGGTCGGGGTTGGCCGACCCGGCGGAGCAGGCGGCGATCGTGCGGGCGTTCAAGGAGGCCGCGCCGGGGCTGTTCGTCAACGCCCGGGTCGACACGCACTGGCTGGGCGTGGACCGCGAGTCGACCCTGTCCCGCGCACGGGCGTACGTCGACGTCGGGGCCGACGGCGTGTTCATCCCGGGCCTCGCGGAGGAGCACGACATCGCCGCCGCCGTGGCCGCGATCCCCGTGCCGCTGAACGTGCTGCCCGGCCTGCCCACCCACACCCTGCGGGACCTGGGCGTGCGGCGGGTGAGCACCGGCTCGCTGCTGTTCCGCGCCGCCCTGGCCGAGACCGTCCGCACCGCCGAAGCCGTCCGTTCCGGCGCACCGACCCCGACCGGCATCCCCACCTACGCCGAGACCCAATCCCTGACCACCCCGTGAGTCCTACGTTCGTAGCGCGAGAGTCCTACGTTCACGCACCCTGAGTTGAACATTCGACCGACCAACCGGTATGCCGAGTGTTGAACTCAGGTGCTCCGAACGTAGGACTCTCGCGTGCTGAACGTAGGACTCTCGCGTCGTGGACGTAGGACTCTCGCGTCGTGGAGGTAGGACTCTCGCGAGGGGGTCAGCTGGGGTTGGCGGCGTGGGTCAGGGTCTCCCAGCCGATGAACAGGCGGTCGGTGCCGGCCGGGCGCTGGCGCTCGGTCAGCGCCTGGGTGTTGGTCATCGCGATGCCCAGGCGGGTGTGCAGGGCGTTGAACGCGACCTCGGTCGTCGGGCCGAGGGCCTGCTTGAACGACCCGCCGCACAGCCACGACGGCACGGGCTCGACGCCCAGTTGGTACTTGGCGTGCAGGCCGTAGGCGTGGCGCAGGCGCTCGCCCACCTCGCCCCAGAGGTCCTGGCCCTGGTGCCGGGCGGTCTCCGCGATGTGCGCGGCGGCGGCCAGGCCGTAACCGGTGTGGGTGAAGTCCCGGCACGTCTCCTGCGACAGGCCGTTCACGAACGTCGACTGGCCCTGCCAGTACGAGATGATCTCGTCCCGGGTGTCGATGCCGCTGCCCGGCGGCGTGCGGGGCAGCGCGCCGTCCGTGGTCAGGTAGACGTAGGCGGGCACCCGGGTGCGGAAGATCGACACCGCCTTGTCGTACACGGCCCGGTCCTCCAGGAAGACCGAGATCCCGATGGTCGCCTCCATCATGGACAGTTCCCAGTTGCCGTTCGTCGCCGGGCGGCCGTTGACGACCTCCGGCAGGTAGACGTCCCGCAGCATGGTGGCGAACCGGCCCGAGTTCGGCCAGTTGCCGTACACGTGCTTGATGATCTCGGCCGCACGGGGCCACGACGAGCCCGCCCACGCGGTCTGCAACGGCGCGTTGGTGTTGGTGTGGTCCCGGATGGTGGCCGACCACGCGTCCATGATCTCGATCGCCTTGGCCGCGTAGCGGTCGTCCCGCGTCACGTACCACGCCAACGACAGCGTGTACGCGGCCAACGCGTCCTCGCGCTCGTCGGTGCACCCGTAGTTGGGGTTGGAGTAGGACCCGCACTCCACCACCGCGCGCGGCTTCGGCACGCGGGACAGCGAGGCGAACGGGTGCGCCAGCATCTGGTCGTACGCGCCGCGCCACGGTTGCGCGCCCGCGTTGACCTTGGCGCGCACGAAGTCCAGCTGCGGCTTGCTCACCAGCACCCCGGGGTGGGTGAACGTGGCCGGTGCCGCCGACGACTGGGACGGCACCACGACCACCAGGCTGACCGCCATCAGGGCGGCGGAGAGAACCGATTTCCCACGCATGGAACGGAGTTTGTGTGGTCTGGACCACAGGCGTCAACATCGTTCACGGTGGTGAAACGACCACGTCGTCCGGTTCCGGCCGGGCGCGCTCCCGACCGTGCAGCGCGAAAGGCAGGAGCACGGCGGGCACGAGCACCAGGACCGCCACGGCGACGACCCCGCCGATCACCCACCCGGCGTACACGGCGAACGAGAACACCTCACCGCCCAGCCCCGCCACCGAGGTCACGGTCGCCCGCGCGTCACCCGTGATCCGGGCCTGCAACCGGGCTTCCGCGCTCACCCACACCAGCCGGTACGCGCCGTAGAACAGCGCGACCACCACGAGCCCCGCCGGGTGCCCGACCACGCCCGCCACGCCCAGCAGCACCGCCGCACCACCCAGCAGCAAGCCCAACGGCAGCCGCCTGCCACCGGACGCGCCACCTCCCAACGCGGCACCGGCGGCACCGGCCAGCGGGATCGCCAGCGTCGCCACCGGCACCCACGCCGGAGGCACCCGCCAGTCCGCCGCGATCAGCGGGAAGTACTCCTCGACCGCGTCGATCGCCGCCAGCGCCGCCACGACCAGCACCACCGACCGCACGCCCGGCACCCGCGCGGTCTCCGACAGGCCGGACCGCACCGCGGCCAGGTAGCTCTCGGGTTCCGGTCGCGGCGTCTCCGGCAGCCGGGTCGCCACCAGGGCCGCGCCGAGGCACGTCGCCACGCTCACCCACCCGGCGAGCGCGAAGCCGCCGACCGAGAACAGCGCGGTGGCCAGCAGCGCGGCCGGGACCTGGGCCAGCAGGCCGACCGCCGTGACGCGGCCGAGCACCCGCCCGAACTGCGCGGACGCGCCGACCGCGGCCAGGCCGTCGTGCAGCAGGGCCTCCAGCGCGCCGGACGACAGCGCGCCGCCCACGCCCCACAGCACGAACCCCGCCGCGAAACCGGCGAACCCGGGCAGCAGCGCCCACACCGCGTACCCCGCCGCCTGGCACGCGCCGGCCGCGACGACCGACCACTTCCGCGAGAACCGGTCCGCGAACGCGCCGAGCGGCACCTCCGCCACGACCGCGACCGCCGACCAGATCGCGAACAGCGCGGAGACCTCGACGTCCGACAACCCGGTGGCCACGAACAGCAGCGCGTACAGCGGGTAGATCGGCACGGTGTCGGCCAGGACGGCCCACCCCACCGCGAGGCGGGCGAGCGGCCGGGCCGGGGGCGGTAGGGGGCGTCAACCGAAGCGCACGCCCCACGCTAACCCGCCCCCGACCCGGCTGTCGCCCCATTTCAGCCGGTCACGGCCTACCCGGCCACGACCTCGTCACCGGTGACCGGCGAAGCGCCGCCCGCCCGCCGCGAGCGCCTGCCCACCACGGCGTCCACGAGCAGGAACGCCACCAGGCTCAGGCCGAGCAGCGGCACGAACCAGCCCACCGCGGCGGCCACCACCAGCACGACGACCAGCTGCGCGCGCGGCACCTTGCGCCACTGCCCGCGCGGCACCGGCCGGCCGAACCCGCGGGTCGGGCGGCGCAGCCACCACACCCGGTAGCCCAGCACCACCAGCGCCACCAGCCCCAGCCCGAGGGCCAGCAGCACGAGCTGGTTCGGCCAGCCGAACAGCACGCCCATGTGCGCGTCGATGCCCCACCGGGCCAGCTTGGCGGCCACCGGGTAGTCGGTGAACCGCACCTGGTCGGTGACCGAACCGGCGGTGATCGCGACCGCGTCCACCTGGGTCGGCCAGGAGCGGTCGATCTCGGTGACGTTCCACGCCATGCCGGCCATCGGCGGCACGGTGATCTCCACCATCGCCGCGTCGATGCCCGCGGCGCGGGCGGTGGCCAGCACGGAGTCCACCTCGCCCGGTGACGCCGGGATGGGGTCGGTCATGTCGTGCCCGGCGTGGTCGCCGCCGCCCGCGAGCGCCGGGGTGGACCAGTTCAACGCCGCACGCAGGTCGGCCACGTTCTCCCCGGCGTAGGTCGACCACGTCAGGCCGGTCGCGGACAGGAACAGCGCGCCCACCAGCACCCACAGGCCGAGCGTGGCGTGCCGCCTGGTCGTGGGCCTGGTCCGCTGCGCGCGGCGACGGCTGAACCAGAGGAACACGCCGCCCAGCGCCACCGCCCACAGCCAGGACGCGGCCAGCTCGCTGTAGAGCCGGCCGGGCTCCCCGAGCAGCAGGGTGCGGTGGAGCGAGTCGATCGTGGTGCGCAGCGGCAGCACGCCGCTGGTGCCGTAGGTCATCAGCTCACCGACGACCGCGCCGTTCGCCGGGTCGACGAACACGGTCGGGCGGGCGTCGCCGTCGGCGGCGAACAGCACGCGGGTCGTGGCACCCGGTTCGGGCGCCGGTCGGACGGCCACCGGCGCGTCGCCGGGACGGCTCGCCACCGCGGCCTTGACCTGCTGCGACAGCGGTACGGACGTGGTGGACGCGGGTACGCGGAGCTGGTCGGAGTACAGCCGGGACTCCAGTTGGGGGGTCGCGGCGTAGAGGACGCCCGTCAGGGCGGCGACGAGGACGAACGGGCCGACGAGCACGCCCGCGTAGAAGTGGAAGCGCAGCACGAGGCCGCGCCAGGACTCGGTCATGGCGAAGGGCTCCTGGGTGCGGAGGGGTGCCACCGGTCCCGGAGCGGGACGGTGGTGGGGACGCGCCGGTACCTAGGAGTGCGGTGGGCCGCGGCGGGGCAGCGCGCGGCGGCGCAGCACCTCCGACAGCGGCTGCCGGGGGTGCGCGGCGATCGGGATGCGCAGCGGCGCGAACGCGGGGACCGGGCCGAGCTTGCGCGGCAGCACGGCCGCCAGGGCGGCGGCGAGCCGGAACACGGCCTGCTCGAAGCCCGTCAGGGCCGCCACGACGACCGCTGTCGCGCCGACGTGGGCGAGCAGCACGGCCGGCGGCGGCAGCACGTCGCGCTCGTGCCGGGACAGCACGGCGAGGAACACGTGCGCGGCCACCTGCACCACGCCCACCAGGCCGAGCAGTTCGGTGAACCCGAGTTGGCGGTCGGTCAGCGGCACGCACGTCCACGCGATCGCCAGCGCGAACACCAGCACGTGCGGCAGGGGTGGCAGGTGACCGCCTCCGCTCGCGTGGGCGAGCACGGCCAGCAGACCGGTGGACAGGCCGACCGCGCCGCAGCGCAGGACGCGCGCGGCTCCTCGGGTCGGCGCCGGTGCCACGCTTGCGCAGCCTAGCGACGCGACCCCTCGGCAAGAAGGGCGAATGCGCCGCGGAGGCGGGGCTCGCCGGACTCCGTTGTCCTGGCGACCCCTGTTCCTCACGGTCCGGTCAAACTCGGTTGGAATATCTTCGGATTGGGTTGGAATATCGCCGGTCAGTTGTAGGGCATTCCACCGAACGGGCTGGTGGCCACGTCCGCGGCAGTCGTGAAGAGGGCGACCACCAGGACAGCGACGATCACTCGGCCGATTCGCATGCGTTCTCCAGTCGACAGGGTCGGGGAATTCCGGCGATTACCGTGGCAGTAGCCGGGGCGGGGTGCAGCGTAATCGGCGTGAACAAACTGCAAAATGTGCGGTAGCCAGGTTAATTGGGAAAAAATGTAACATCTTGTTAACCTGGCTACTGGGCAGTATTCTCGGAGTGTGCGCGCCGTCACACCGCGTCTCGCAGGCCGCGAGCGCGAGCTGGGATGCCTCCTGGCGCTGGTGGACGACCTGGCCCAGGGGCGGGGCAGCGTGCTGCTCGTGGAAGGTGAACCGGGGATCGGCAAAACCGCGCTGGTCCGCGCAGCGTGCGACGCGGCGGCGGCCCGGGGTTTCCGGGTGTGCCGGGGCGCGGGCGACGAGCTCGGCCGCCCCCTCCCGCTGCTGCCGCTGCTGGACGCGCTCGCCGTGGCCAGGTCGCAGAGCGCCGCGGCCACCGCCGAGCTCCTGCTGACCCGCGTGGACGACCTGTGCGCCGTCGGGCCCGTGGTGCTGGTGCTGGACGACCTGCAGTGGGCGGACGAGGCGAGCATCACGGTCTGGCGGCGGCTCGCGGGGCTGGTGCCGCAACTGCCGTTGCTGCTGATCGGCGTGCTGCGGCCGTTGCCGCGCCGGGACGACATAGTCGCGTTACGCAAGGGCGTGCCCCGGCTGCCGTTGACGCGCCTCGCACCGACCGCGGTGGTGGAGCTGACCGGCAGGCTCGCCGGTGGCACGCCCGACGAGGCGTTGGCGCGGCTGGCGGAGGACGCCGGCGGCAACCCGCTCTACCTGGTCGAGCTGGTCGAGGCGCTGTTGCGGGGCTCGGCCGTCGAGGTCGACGCCACCGGCACGGCCCGGCTGCTCGACTCCGGTGTGCCGCCGTCGCTGTCGGCCGCCATCGCGGACCGGATCGGGTTCCTCGGCGCGGACGTGCGGCGGGTGCTCGTCGCCGCCGCGCTGCTCGGCATGGACTTCCCGGTCGCGGACCTGGCCGCGGTGCTCGGCCTGCGCGTGGTGGAGCTGCTGCCCGCGTTGCAGGAGGCCACCGTCGCGGGCGTGCTGGTGGACGGCACGGCCGGCCTGTCGTTCCGGCACCCGCTGGTGCGCACCGCCCTGTACGACGAGGTGCCGGAGGCGGCGCGGGGCGCGTGGCACGCCGAGGCGGCCCGAGCGTTGGCCGACACGGGCGCGGGCGTGGACCGGGTGACCCGGCAGCTCCTCGCCGCCGACGACCGGATGCCCGACTGGGCGGCGGACTGGCTGGTCGTGCACGGCTCGATGCTCGTGGCGCACGCGCCCGAGGCCGCGGTGGACCTGTTCGCCCGGGTCGTGGTCGCGCCGAACGCCGGCGCGCGGCGCGGTGTGCTGCTGGCGCACCTGGCCGAGGCCCGGTTCCGGTTGGGCGACCACCACGGCGCGGAGGCCGTCGCGCTGGCCGGGCTGGAGCACGGGACGCTCGTGGACCTGCTCTGGACGTTGGCGCAGTGCCGCAGCATGACCGGGCGTTCGGCGGAGACGTTGGTGGAGGTGGAGCGCGCGCTGTCGGCGTCCGACCTCGCCTCGTCGGACCGCGCCCGGCTGCTCGTCGTGGCGGCCCGCGCGCACTGGGACGTCGGTGACCTGGACGACGCCGAACGGCTCGCGCGGTCCGCGCTGGTCGACGGTGACCGGTGGGCCAGGAGCTGGGCCCTGCACGTGCTCACGATCGTGGCGATGGCGCGCGGCCGGATGGCCGAGGCGCTGCCGCTGTTCGACCGGGCGCTGGCGGTGGCCATGGGTGAGCCGGCGACGTCGGACCTGCGGCTGCTGCTCCAGATCAACCAGGCCGTGACGCTGGGCGAGCTGGACCGGGGCGCGGAGGCCATCGCGTCCGCGCAGGTGGTCCGGCACGCCGCCGACCAGGTCGGCAACCTCGTGCGGCTCGGGCAGGCGCAGAGCGCGCTGGGGCAGTTGCTGCTCGACGCGGGCCGGTGGGACGAGGCGCTGGTGGACGTCGACCTCCTCTCCGACGACCTGAAGCACCCGATGGTGTCGCGGTGCGATCACGGCGTGGCAGCGTTGATCCACCTGCACCGCGGTGACGCGGCGGGCGCGCGGCGGCACCTCGACGCGGCCGGCACGGGGCTGGAAGGGCACGTGATCGGCGCGTTGGTGCTGGCCGTGAGCCTGGAGCTGGAGCAGGCCGGACGGGTGCGCGAGGCGTGGTCCGCGCTCACCGGCTGGGGGTGCGTGGAAGACCTGCTGCCGGACTTCGTGCGGCTGGCCGTGGAGGTGGGCGAGGACGCCTCGGCCGCGGTCGCGCACGCCGAGGCGCTGGCCGCCGAGCTGGACGTGCCGCACCGCCGGGCGTCCGCCGCCTACTGCCGGGCGCTGGTGTCGGCCGACCCGGTCGGGTTGCTGGGCGCGGCCGAGGAGTACCGGGTGGCGGGCCGCCCGCTGTTCCGGGCCAAGGCGTTGTCGGCGGCGGCGGAGCTGTTCGCGGCGACGGGTGACCGGTCCTCGGCCCGGGCGGCGTTGAGCCACGCGGTGGACGTGCACGCGGAGCTCGGCGCGGACTGGGACTCGACCCGCCTGCTGGCACGGTTGCGGGAGCTCGGCATCCGGCGCGGCCCGCACGCCAAGCACCGGCGGGCCACGCACGGCTGGGAGAGCCTGACGCCGATGGAGCTGAAGGTGACCGAGCTGGTGGTGTCCGGGCTGTCGAACCGGCAGATCGGTGAACGCCTGTTCCTGTCCGGGCGGACGGTCGCCACGCACGTGTCGCACGTGCTCGCGAAGCTCGGCGTGCGGTCGCGCATGGACATCGCGCGGGAGGCCCTGTCCCACGGGGTCACGGGTGTCGCGACCCCGCGGGCGACCGGTCCGGTGGGCGGCGGCCTGCGTCAGGGCTTCGGGTAGTTCTCCCGCGCCCAGGTCGCGAAGGTGCGCGGCGGGAGGCCCAGGACTTCCGCCACGTCGTCGGACAGCAGCGACGCGTCGTTGCCGCTGCGCACCGCGCGCAGGCTCTCCGCGTACACGGCGGGCAGGCTCTCCAGCGGGATGTCCACAGTGGACAGCTCGCGGCCCAGCACCTCCGACAGCACGGCCACCTGCTCGGGCACGCCCAGCAGTTCCGGTCCGGTGAGGGTGTAGGTGCGGCCGTGGTGGTCGTCGACCAGGGCGGCCACCGCCACCTCGGCCAGGTCGCGCGGGTCGACGACGCCGAGCCGGGTCGTGCCCATCGGGTTCGGCACGGGTTCGCCGGCGGCGATCCGCGGCGCCCACTGCAACGAGTTCGACGCGAACACGCTCGGCCGCAGCACCGTCCACCGCGGGAACCAGCGGGTGGCGTCCTCGCCGGGCCGGTGCCACCCGGCGACCGGGCCGATCGGGATCGACGACAGCTTCACGACCTTCGCCACCCCCGCGCGCTTCGCCGCGTCGAGCACGGCCAGGTCGTAGGCGGGCAGGTCGGCGCTGCCGGGACCGAGCAGGAACACCGCGTCCACGCCCTCGACGGCCCGGTCCAGGGACGCCGGGTCGGTGTGGTCGCCGTGCACCTGGTCGCCGGTCGGCGTGCGGGACATGGCGCGGAAGGCGACCCCGCGGTCGGTGAGGAGGCGGACGACTTCACGGCCGGTGGTGCCGGTGGCACCCGTGATCAGCAACATGGGACGAGTCTCGGCCGCGGGCGCCGGGAACGTCTTGGACGTTTCGGTGGTTGTCGTGGGCGTGGAAGAGCGCTTGCGGCCGTGGGTGGCCGGGATCGGCACCCAGTCGTTCACCGAGACCACGTACGTCCACGCGCCGGACACGGCCACCTCGCTGGTCGTGTGCACGGAGTCGGAGGGCGCGTTCGTGGTCGGGCCGCGCGCCCGTGCCCGCTACGGCGTCGGGCGGCAGGCGCAGCGGACGGTCGTGCGGTTGACGCCGGGCCGCGCGCAGGCGGTGCTGGACGTGCCGGTGGACGAGCTGGTCGACCAGGCCGTGCCGTTGAGCGAGGTGTGGGGCCGGCCGGTGGGCGACGTGGCCGCGTTGCGGTCGGCGCTGCTCAGCCGGGTCGCGTCGGCCGACCCGAGGCGGTCGGACCTCGTGCACGCGGCGGCACGGCTGCTGCGCACGCGGGGCGTGGCGGAGACGGCGCTGGCGCTGGGCGTCAGCGAACGGCACCTGCGGACGTTGTTCACCAGGGCGGTCGGGTTGTCGCCCAAGCAGTTCGCGCGCGTCGACCGGGTGCGGCGGGTGGTGGCGCGGGGCGGGAGCGGCGGGTGGGCGCGGCTGGCGGCGGAGCTGGGCTACTACGACCAGGCCCACCTGAGCCGGGAGTTCCGGGCCACGATGGGCGTGCCGCCGGGCGCGTACCTGGCGGGCGACCTGCCCGCCGCCACCCACTGCTAGCGGTCGGGCTGGCCCCGGGGGCGCCCCACGGCGGACGACGTGATCCAGACCGACTGCACCACCAGGCCCGCCACCGCGACCCACAACGCCGCCCGGTTGCCCAGCCGGTCGGCCAGGACCCCGCCGAGCAGCGCGCCGAACACGATCACGCCCCGGTTGACCGACCGCATGGTGGCGTTCGTCCGGCCCTGCAACCGGTCCGGCGTGATCGACTGCCGGTAGGCCATCTCCAGCGGCCCGTCCAGGCCGATCGACAGGAAGAACACGAACTGCGCCGCGCACAGCAGCGCGAACCCGCTCGCGCTCGCCGTGGCCAACGGGACCAGCGCGTAGGCCACGGGGGTGAGCCAGTGGGCCGCCACGATCACCGGCCCGGCCCCGAACCGCCGTCCCGTTCGACCGGACAGCGACGCGCCGATCAGCCCGCCGACGCCGCCGACGGCGTACGTCACGCCGAACTGGAACGGGTCGAAGCCCAGCTCGTCCAGCACGAGCACGGTGTAGACCGCGCCGACCATCGACGTGCACAGGAACCACGCGTGCCCGGTGAGCGCCATCGGCCGCAGCACCTCGTGCCGGTAGACCCACCGCAGGCCCTCGCGCACCTCGGCGCGCAGGTCGCGCTCCGCCGCGCGGACCGGCCGCTCCGGCGTGCGGAGGGTGGCCAGCACCAGCCCGGACGCCAGGTAGGTGACGGCGTCCACGAGGATCGCGAGCGGTCCGCCGATCAGCTTGACCAGCGCGCCGGCGCCGAGCGGACCGAGGCCCTGCGCGGCGGCCCTGGTCTGCTCCAGCCGGGCGTTGGCGTCGGTGAGCTCCGCCGTGGGCACGAGCAGCGGCAGGAACGACTGGTGCGCCGCGTCGTAGCACAGGGACAACGTCCCGAACACGAACACCAGCGCGAGCAGCAACGGCATGGTGAGCGTGCCGGTGAAGGCCGCCGCCGGGATGAGGGCCAGCACGGCGGCGCGGCCCAGGTCGGCCGCGACCAGCACGGGCAGCCTGCGGCGGCGGTCCAGGAGCGCGCCCGCGACCAGGCCGAACAGCAGGTACGGCAACCAGCGTGCCGCGTCGAGCGCGCCCACCGCCGTCGCGGACGCGCCCAGCGTCAGCACCGCGATGGTCTTCAACGCCAACGTCGTGACGTGCGCGCCCGCCAACGACACCGTGTCGGCCGCCCAGAACCGCGCGAACCCCCGGTGCCCGAGCAGCTTCCCCTCCGCCATGCCGACCACCCCCGCGGCCAGCCTCCCAAACGCCCGCGCGCGCCGGGAGCCCCCGACACCTCAGCGGTCCGTCCAGCGGTTCAGCGCCCGGCCGATGAGGCGTGCGGCGTCGGGGAACCGGTCGGGCGCCGGGCCCGCGTAGTTCAGCCGGATGAAGGAGCCGGACGGCTCGGCGGGGAACCACTCGACGCCGGACACCACCAGCACGCCCTCGGCCTCGCAGTCGCGGGCCAGGCGGTCGGTGTCGGTGCCGTCGGGCAGCCGGGCCCACAGGTTCAGCCCGCCGGGCGGCACGTGGTCGAGGTGCGCGTCCGGCACGTGCTCGGCCAGGCTGTCGACCAGCAGGTCACGCCTCGCCCGCAGAGCGCGGCGCAGGTCGCGCAGGTGGGTGCGCCACCCCGGCTGGGTGACCACTTCGAGCGCCGCGGCCTGCAACAACCCGCTCACGTACATCGACTCCGCGCCCCGGTCGGCGAGGATGCGGTCGCGCGCCGGACCGCGGGCGACGACGGCGGCGACCCGCACGGCCGGCGACACGCTCTTGGTCAACGAGCGCAGGTAGACGACGTGGCCCGCGTCGTCGAGCGGCGCGACGGGACGGGCCGCGGTGTCGATGCCGAAGTCGTGGGCCCAGTCGTCCTCCACGAGGAACGCCCCGTGCGCCCGGACGACGTCGAGGACCTGCTCGACCAGCCGGGGCGACCACTGCGCGCCGGTGGGGTTGGCGTAGTTGGGCTGCGCGTAGAACACCCGCGCCCCGGTCTCCTCGAACGCGCGCGCCAGCTCGTCCGGGTCCGGCCCGCCCGCCCCGCTGGGCACCGGGACGACCCGCACCCCGGCCTGCGCCGCGGCCAGGATCGCGCCCCAGTAGCCGGGGGACTCCACGAGCAGCGGCCGACCGGAGCCGACCAGCGAGCGGAAGATCGAGCTGAGCCCGCTCTGGCTGCCGGGCAGCACGACGACGTCGCGCGGCGCGGGCGGGGTGACGCCGCTCGGGGTGGCCTCGGCCAGTTCGGTGGCGAACCACGCCCGCAGCTCCGGCAGCCCGGCGGTGGGCGACTTGACCAGCGCCGCGTCACCTCGGGCGGCACGGCCGAGCGCGGCGCGCACCAGCCGGGCGGGCACCAGCTCGCGGTCCGGGTAGCCCGCGTGCAGACCGATCACGTCGGGCGTGCTGTCGCGCAGCGGCGTGGCCAGGGTGGGGAGGCGGGCCCGCGGCGGGCGCAGCGCGGCGGTCTGCCAGGTGTAGTCCGGTGGCCGCACGGTCCGCGTGGCGCGGACGAACGTGCCCACGCCGGGGCGTGACTCGACCAGCCCGAGCGCGCTCAGCGCGTGCACCGCCTTCTGGACCGTGACCGGGCTCGCGCCGTACTGCGCCATCAACGCCCGGTTGGACGGGACCCGGGCACCGGGAGGCGCTTGCGCGATCCACTCGCGCAGGCCGGCCACGATGCGTGCGCTGCTATCGTTGGACATGTCGGCACATGATAGCGTTACTGAGAAAGCACCCGTGGTGCTATCTCGCACGGGTCTGGGCTGGGGCCTGCTGGGCGTGGTGGCGTTCTCGTTCACCATGCCGTTCACCCGGGTCGCCGTCGGCAGCCTGTCACCGCTGTTCGTCGGTTCCGCGCGGGCCGTCGTCGCGGCGCTGCTCGCCGCCGCCGCGCTCGTCCTGACCCGGCAGCCCCGACCCACCGGCCGGCAGTGGTGGCGGCTGGCCGTGGTCGCCGGCGGTGTCGTGCTCGGCTTCCCGCTGCTGACGTCCTACGCGCTGACCACCGCGTCGGCCGGTCACGGCGCTGTGGTGATCGCGCTGGTCCCGGCGGCGACGGCGGTCATGGCCGTGGTCCGCGGCCAGGAGCGACCGCCGCCCGCGTTCTGGGTCACGGCCGCGGCCGGTGGTCTCGCCGCGCTGGCGTTCACGTCGGCGCAGGGCGGCGGGTTCGGCCGGCTGCACTGGTCGGACCTGCTGCTGTTCTGCGCGGTCGCGGCGGTGGCGGTCGGGTACGCGGAGGGCGGGCTGCTCGCCCGCGAGCTGGGCTCCTGGCAGACGGTGTCCTGGGCGCTCGTGCTGTCCTCGCCGGTGATGGTCGTGCTGGTGGCCGTCTCGGTGGCCGGGCGGACGCCGTCGGGCACGCCGGCGCAGTGGGCCGCGTTCGCCTACCTGGCCGTGGTGAGCATGTTCCTCGCCTTCTTCGCCTGGTACCGCGGTCTGGCGATCGGTCCGATGGCGACGGTCAGCCAGGTGCAGCTGGTCCAGCCCGTGCTGACCATCGCCTGGGCGGCGTCCCTGCTGCACGAGGAGCTGACCTGGCCGACCGTGGCGGGTGGGGTGGCCGTCGTCCTCTGCGCGGGTCTGGCGGTGCGCATCCGGCTGGACCGCGCACGGCGCTAGCAGGCGGCGGCGCGGTCCAGCAGGAGCTTGCGCTCGCGCTCGTTGCGGGTCAGCCCGGCCGCCCGCTCGAACTCCTCCCGCGCCTCGGCGTGGCGGCCCAGCTTGGCCAGCAGGTCACCGCGCACGCTCGGCAGCAGGTGGTAGCCCTTCAGCGCGGGCTCGTCCACCAGCTCGTCCACCAGCTCCAGCCCGACCTCCGGGCCGAAGGCCATCCCGATCGCCACCGCGTGGTTCAGCTCCACGACCGGTGACGGCGCGACCAGCGACAACGCCTCGTACAGGCCCGCGATGCGGGTCCAGTCGGTGTCCTCCGGCACGCGTGCCCGCGCGTGGCACGCGGCGATGGCCGCCTGGAGGGCGTACGGTCCGCCGGCGCCGCCCAGCGACTCGGCCCTCGCCAACGACGCCAGCCCGCGCCGGATCAGCAGCTGGTCCCAGCGCGCCCGGTTCTGCTCCAGCAGCAGCACGGGTTCGCCGTTCGGCCCCACGCGCGCCCTGGCCCGGGACGACTGGATCTCCAGCAGCGCCACCAGGCCGTGCACCTCGGGCTCGCGCGGCATCAGGCCGGCCAGCACGCGGGCCAGCCGCACCGCGTCCTCGCACAGCGCCGGGCGCATCCAGTCGTCGCCCGCGGTGGCCGAGTACCCCTCGTTGAAGATCAGGTAGATCACGCCCAGCACGGCCGCCAGCCGGGCGTCCAGCTCGTCCTCCGCCGGGACCTCGAACGGGACGTCCGCCTTGGCCAGCGCCTTCTTCGCCCGCACGATCCGCTGCGCCACGGTCGCCTCGGGCACCAGGAACGCGCGGGCGATCTCGTCGGTGGTCAGGCCGCCGAGCAGGCGCAGGGTCAACGCCACCTGCGCCTCGGTGGACAGCACCGGGTGGCACGCGGTGAACACCAGGCGCAGCAGGTCGTCGTCGATGTCACCGACCGCCGCCCCGGCGTCCGGCACGTGGTCGGCCCCGGTGTCGCGGCCGATCTGCTCCAGCTTGCGCTGGTAGTTCCGGCCGCGCCGGATCAGGTCGACGGCCCGGTTCTTCGCCGCCGTCATCAGCCACGCGCCGGGGTTGCGCGGCACGCCGTGCTCAGGCCACTGCTCCAGTGCGCTGACCAGCGCGTCCTGGGCCAGCTCCTCGGCCAGCCCGACGTCGCGCACCATCCGCGCCAACCCGGCGATCAGGCGGGCGGACTCGATGCGCCACACCGCCTCGACCGCGCGACGCGCATCGGTAGCCATCACGACCCGGGATCAGATCAGCTACCGATGCGCGTCGGCAAGCGGGTGCGGTGCGCCGCCCGGCGGTCAGCCCCTGGTGCGGGCCTCGGACGCGGCGCGCAGCTCGCGCTCGCGCTCCTTCATCTCCTCGGACGCGTTGACGAAGTCGTCCTCGGTGAAGACCTGGCGGATCTCGATCTGGGACTCCTCGCCGGTGGGGTTCGGCACCCGCTTGACCCATTCGACGACCTCTTCCAGCGACTTGACCTCCAGCAGCCAGAAACCCGCGATCAGCTCCTTGGTCTCCGCGAACGGCCCGTCGACCACGGTGCGCTTGTCACCGGAGAAGTAGACCCGCGCACCCTTGGAGCTGGGGTGCAGGCCCTCACCCGCGAGCATCACGCCCGCCTTGACCAGCTCCTCGTTGAACGCGCCCATCTCCCGGAGCATCTCCTCGCTCGGCTGCACGCCGGCCTCGGTCTCCTCGGTCGCCTTCACGATCACCATGAAACGCATGTCGTTCTCCCTGGTCGTTCGTCAGCCGGTCCATCCTGGCCCGTACTGGTGCGACGAACGAGCGGGGTCGTGGATCGACAGGCGGGCCGAAATTTCCGAAGATATTTTTGCAGGCCGCTGACCGGCGCTTACGTGATCGGTGACCCGCCGGTCACGCCGATCACCTCGCCGGTGATGTAGCTGGAGTCGGACGAGGCGAGGAAGACGTACAGCGGCGCGAGCTCGGCCGGCTGCCCGGCACGCCCCAGGGGCGCCTGCTCGCCGAAGCCCTCCACCTTGTCCGCCGGCATGGTCGCCGGGATGAGCGGCGTCCACACCGGACCGGGCGCGACCGAGTTCACCCGGATCTTCCGGTCGACCAGGTTCTGCGCCAGGCCCTTGGTGAAGTTCACGATCGCCGCCTTGCTGGTGGCGTAGTCGAGGAGCTCGAACGAGGGCTGGAAGCCCTGGATGGACGACGTGGTGATGATCGACGAGCCCTCGGGCATGTGCGGCACGGCCGCCTTGCACAGCCAGAACATCGCGTACACGTTGGTCTTCATGACCCGGTCGAACTGCTCGGTGGTGATGTCGAGCAGGCCACCGCCCTGGGACATCTGGAAGGCGGCGTTGCTGACCAGGACGTCGATGCCGCCGAACTCCTCGACCGCGCGGGCCACGACGGCCGCGCACTGCGACTCCTCCACCAGGTCGCCGGGGACGGTGACCGCCTTGCGCCCGGCCTCCTCGACCAGCCGCGCGGTGTCGCGGGCGTCCTTCTCCTCCTCGGGCAGGTAGGAGATGAGCACGTCGGCGCCCTCGCGGGCGAACGCCAGCGCGACGGCACGGCCGATGCCGGAGTCGCCGCCGGTGATGAGGGCCCTCTTGTCGGTCAGTCGCCCCGTGCCGCGGTAGGTCTGCTCGCCGTGGTCGGGGGTGGGGTCGACGTCGTCGGTCAACCCTGGGTACTTGATCGGGGTCTCGGCCATGTCCGCAGGGTTGCCCGGTGCCGGTGGCTTACACGCCGACGGCGCACCTCCGGTGCGGAGGTGCGCCGCGGGTCGTGGACGGGTCCTACTTGCGGAAGGCGCGCTGGAGGGTGAAGGCGCCCGGGCCGAGGACGGCGAGCAGCAGGAACACCCAGCTGTAGACGGCGGACAGCTCGCCCATGTTGTGCACGGGCAGCAGCGCCTGCGGCTGGTGGACGGTGAAGTAGGCGTAGGCCATCACGCCGGAGAGCAGGAACGCCGCCGGGCGTGCGGCCAAGCCCACCAGCACCAGGGCCGCGCCGACGAGCTCGATCACGCTGGCGTACCAGCCCGGCCACGAGCCGAGCGGGACCGCGGTGCCCTGGCCGTCGATGCCGCCGAGGAAGCCGAGTCCCTGGAGGCCGTGCAGGCCGAACAGGAACGACACGACGACGCGGAAGGCGGCGAGCACCAGCTCGTTGCGCTTGGTGGCGATGGTGGCGGCGACGGTCGGGCGGGCGGTGGCGGTGAGGGCGTCGGTCGTGGTCATGTCGAGCTCCCCTTCTCGGTGGTCTTACTGGGACGACGAACGGCAACCCCGCCGGATCGACACGTCGTCCGAACTTTTTTCCGCGAAGGGAGCTTGAGGGTGAAACGGCTGGTGGGCGCGGGCAGGCGTTGGCCGCGGCGGAAGAACCGGACCTGCCGCGGGTCGGTCGCCTCGGCGCGCATGGCCTCCAGGTCGGCCTCGGTGGGGACGCGGGCGATCGAGGGGCCGGGCCGGTGGTCGAGCGGCGGCGGGGGCGGGAGGTGCTCGTCGGGCAGGGGAGGGCGGTCGAGCCGGCACGCCACCAGCCCGGGGGTGTCGGGCACGTCCATCGGGAACACCGGGCCGGGCCACACGTAGTCGAGGTCGTCCGGCACGTCCGGGAACAGCGGCCGGTAGAACTCGGGGTCCTTGCGCAGGAGCGCCGAGCGGTGGCTGCGGTGCAGGTCCTCGTCGCCCAGCCACGGTGGCAGCAGGCCCTCGGCCAGGCACCACGACCACGTCGGCTCCCGGCCGCCGGTGTACTCCAGCAGCACGGCGCGCATCCCGTCGCGGTGGCCCCGGCGTCGCCACTCGTCGCACACGGCCACGCCGTAGGCGACCAGCGCGGGCGTGAAGCCGCGCCACATCACGGCCGCCGGGTGGTGCTTCCAGCCGTACTCGGGCCAGACCAGGGCCCGCAGGATCTGCAAGGTCTCCACGCGCTGCTTGCCCAGTCGCCGCGAGTCCAGGACGGCGGCGCTGCGGCCGAAGGTCGCGCACGGCAGGAACGTCTGCACCCCCGCCACCTACCCCGCGTGACGCCGGTCAAGCACCCGTTCCCCGGATCGGTGCCGAGGTCGCCTGGCAACAGACCGGTGGGCTGTTAGCCTGCGGCGGTGGAGTTCCAGCGCGCCAGGCGGCCGGAGCAGGTGCAGCAGCGGCGGCGCACGATCCTCGACGCGGCGTGCGCGATGCTGCGCGAGCGGTCCGTCGCCGACATCAGCCTGCGCGAGCTGAGCCACCGGGTGGGGCTCGCGAAGTCGAACGTGCTGCGGTACTTCGACAGCCGGGAGGCGATCTTCCTCGAGGTGCTGGACGAGGAGTGGGGCGCCTGGCTGGACGAGGTGGAGGCCGCGCTGGCCACCGAGGTGGACGAGGTCGGCGTGGCGACCGCGATCGCGACGTCGCTGCTGCGCAGGCGGCTGCTGTGCGAGCTGCTCAGCGGCATGGCCGGTGTGCTGGAGCGCAACATCCGGGTGGACTTCGCGCGCGTGTTCAAGCGGCGGGCGCACGAGCGCACGGCCCGGCTGGCCGACCTCGTGCGGGCGCGGGTGCCGGTGCTGGACGAGGCGGCGGCGCGGCACTTCGCCGGGGTGGTGCTCGTGCTGACGGCCGGGCTGTGGCCGCACGCGAACCCGACGGACGCGGTGGCGCAGGTGATGGCGGAGATGGGCGGTCCGACGGCGGAGGAACTGGTCCGCGACGGCCTGACCGAGGGCCTGGTCAACCAGCTCGTCGGCCTGGTGGCGCGGGCCTGAGCCGCGGTTCGCCCGACGGCCCGGCCGGGGGGATCGCCTAGGGTTCGGTCCCGTGAAGGCACTCGTGGTTCGCGGTGGTTGGGCCGGGCACTCGCCGGTGGAGGCCACCGACTCCTTCCTGCCGTTCCTGCGGTCCTCGGGGTTCTCCGTGGACGTCTCGGACTCCCTGGAGGTCTACGACGCCGGGCTCGGCTCGTACGACCTCGTGCTCCAGTGCTGGAGCGACGGTGTGCTGACCGACGACCAGTTCGCCTGCCTGGACGCGGCGGTGCGGGGTGGGACGGGGCTGGCCGGGTGGCACGGCGGCCTGGTCGACTCGTTCCGGCACTCGCGCGGCTACATGCAGTTGGTCGGCGGGCAGTTCGTCGCTCACCCGGGTGACTTCGTGGATCACCGGGTGGAGATCACCTCCACCCACCCCGTCGTGGAGGGCCTGGAGGGGTTCGAGCTGCGGACCGAGCAGTACTGGGTGCTGACGGACGGCCTGAACGACGTCCACGCGACCACGACCTTCGCCGCCGCCGCGCCGTGGCAGGCGCAGCTGACCGTGCCGGCGGTGTGGACGCGGAGGTGGGGCGCGGGGCGGGTCTTCGCCTGCACGATCGGCCACCTGCCCGCCGACCTGGCCCGGCCACCGGTCCGGACGCTGGTGGAACGGGGCCTCCTCTGGGCCGCCCGCGCCACCCCCTGACCCGCCGAACCCCGCGTGTCCTACGTCCGGAACGCGCGTGTCCTACGTTCGGAACACCCGAGTTGAACGCTCAGGCGCCCGGGTCGGACGTTCACGCACCGCGGGTCGTCCGCTCGCCCACCGCGTCCGGCAGGGCGGCGGGCTCGGAGTCGGCCAGGTTCTCCGGCAGCCTGAGACCCTCGTGCAGCGGCACGAGCTCGGACTGCAGCACGAGTGCCGCCCCGCCGATCGCGGACGCCGTGGCGGCCGAGCGGGACAGCCTCACGTCCACCCCGTGCGCCGCCCGCGAGAAGAACGAGCGGTCCAGCTCGTCGCGCACCACGGGCAGGTAGACCGAACCCGCGATGGCGAAGCTCGGACCGGTCAGCACCAGGACCTCCAGGTCCATGATGTTGGCCAACGTCCGCGCCGCCACCGCGATGTACCGCGCCGACCGCTCCAGGATGGCCGACGCCGCCGGGTCGCCCCGCCGCGCCGCCCGGCTGACCGCCGCGAAGTCCGAGGACACCGACCGCGCCCGCCCGGTCAGCCCCGCCGCACGCGCCAGCGCCGCGTCCGCGCGGGCCGCCGCCACCACCGCCGCCGGACCGGCCAACGCCTCCACGCACCCGCGCGCGCCGCACCAGCACTCCGGGCCGTCCGCGTCGACGCAGATGTGGCCGATCTCGCCGGCGTTGCCGCTGCCGCCGCGGTAGGTGATGCCGTTGATGATGAGGCCCGCGCCGATGCCCGTGCCCATGTACAGCGCCGCGGAGATGGCCGTCCCGCCGATGCCGCCGGACCAGTGCTCGCCCAGCGCCGCCGCCGTGGCGTCGTTGTCCAGCACCACCGGCAGGCCCGTCGCCCGCTCCAGCGCCTGGTCGAGCGGGAAGTCCTCCCACTTGCGCATCGACGGCGGGGTCAGGCCCATGCCCGTGTCCCCGCTGAGCGGCCCGGGGGACACCAGGCCCAGCCCCAGCACGCGCTTGTGGTCGACGCCGACGCCGTCGATGAGGCCCTTCACCTCGGTCGCCATGCGCGTCACCACGGTCCGCGGCTCGGCCGCGCCCGCGCCCGCCCTCGAGATGCGGGCCACGACCGATCCGCCGAGATTGGTCAGCACGTAGGTGATGCCCGCGTGGTCCAGGTGCACGCCCACGGCGTAGCGGGAGGAGTGGTTGAGCTGGAGCAGCACCCTCCGCTTGCCACCGGTCGACTCCGCGCGCCCGGTCTCCACGACCAGGCCCTCGTCGATGAGCTTGCGGACGACGGTCGAGATCGTGGCGCCGGTGAAGCCCGTGGCGTTGATCAGGCCGACCCGGCTGATCGTGCCCGCCGCGCGGATCACGTCGAGCACGGCGGACTTGCTGCTCGCGTGGTGCGTCGCCCGCGCCGGTCCGCTCACGTGGTCCCCCGCGTCCGTCTTAGTTCGTTCGTCGGACGAAGGGTAGCAACTTGGCCGGCAGATGACGCCGAAGTGTTGACTTCGTTTCTTCGATGACTTAACAATCTGCCTCAACGCGGGACCGCGGCCGGTCTCGGGCCACGAGAGGAATCGACGATGTTCCTGAAGGCAAGGCGCTCACGGGCGCGCATGGCGGCGGCCGGGCTGGCCGCGGTCGCCATGGTGGCGACCGCGTGTGGTGGGTCGAACTCGGGCAGTGACGCGAACAAGGACACGCTGATCGTGTACACCGGCCAGTCCGGTGACTGGCAGCTGAACTTCAACCCGTTCTCGCCGACCACGTTGGAAGGGCCCGGCACGATCTTCGAGCCGCTGTTCTTCTACAACAACATCCGCGACGTCGAGCCCCGGCCCCGGTTGGGCAAGAGCTTCGAGTGGAACGCCGACGGCACCCAGCTCGACATCGAGCTGCGCGACGACGCCAAGTGGACCGACGGCCAGAAGTTCACCGCCAAGGACGTCGTCTTCACCCTCGACATGATCACCAAGAACGCGGCCATGAACGGCACCGGTTACAAGGGCGTCGCGACGGCCGTGGACGACACCCACGTGTCGGTCAAGTTCTCCGAGCCGTCCTACATGGAGGGTCCGCAGGTCCTCGGCCGGATCTGGATGGTGCCCGAGCACAAGTGGAAGGACCTCGCCACGCCGGCCACCGACGTGCTCAAGGAGCCGGTCGGCACCGGTCCGTTCATCCTGGAGGAGTTCAAGAACCAGGCGTTCACGCTCAAGGCCAACGGGGACTACTACGCCGGCGCTCCGGCGCTGAAGAAGATCCGCTACCTGGCGCTGTCGGGCAACCAGTCCGGTGAGGCCGCGCTGAAGCAGGGCCAGATCGACTGGCAGACCGGCCCGGTCCCGGACATCAAGAACGTCGAGAAGAACTACCCGGGCTACCAGGCCATCACCGTCCCGATGAACCAGACGGCCCTGTTCACCTGCTCGAACGCCGCCCTCGGCTGCCAGGGCCCGCAGACCGACGTGGCCGTGCGCAAGGCGATCTACTACGCCATCAACCGCACCCAGATCAACTCGCTGGCGTTCGAGAACACCTCCAGCGACATCTCGCCCGGCTCCGCGCTGCTCGACCGGGACAAGGACCAGGTCTCCGGCAAGCTCAAGGAGAAGACCGCGCCGATGCAGCCGGACGAGGCCAAGGCCACGCAGCTGCTGGAGGCCGCGGGCTACACCAAGGGCGGCGACGGCGTCTACCAGAAGGACGGCAAGCCGCTGGCCATGACCCTCAAGGTGGTCGCCGGCTGGACCGACTACATCACCGCCGTCGACACCATGGCCCAGCAGCTGCAGAAGGTCGGCATCAAGGTCACCGCGCAGCAGCTGTCCTGGAACGAGTGGTCCGATGCGCGCGGGCGCGGCAACTTCGAGCTGCTGATCGACTCGACGTACCAGGGCCCGGCGCCCGACCCGTTCTACAACGCGTCCTACTTCTACGGCACGGCCACCACGGCCAAGGTCGGGGAGTCGGCGAACCCGAACTTCGCCCGGTTCTCCGACCCCGAGGTCGACGCGGCGCTCAACGCGCTCAAGGGCATCGACCCGGAGGACGACGCCGCCCGCCAGCCGTACTTCGACACCATCCAGACCAAGATCGAGGAGTCGATCCCGTACATCCCGGTGCTGACCGGCGGCACCACGAGCGAGTACAACGCCAAGAAGTTCACCGGTTGGCCCACCAAGGAGGACCTGTACGCGTTCCCCGCGGTCTGGGCCCGCCCGGACCACTCGGAGATCTTCCTGAAGCTCAAGCCGGCCGGCCAGTGAACGACTGAGTGAGGCGATAGGCGGACCGATGAGGTACTACGCCCGAAAGTTCGCGTTCTACCTGGTCGCCCTCTGGGCGGCGCTGACGCTGAACTTCTTCATCCCGAGGCTCATGCCGGGCAACCCGGTGGACATCCTCATGGCGAAGCTCGCGCAACGCGGCGGAACCGTGGACCCATCGGCCCGCAGGGCGTACGAGCTGCTGCTCGGTTCGAACAGCAGCGAGTCGCTCGTCCAGCAGTACCTGTCCTACCTGGGCAACATGTTCCGCGGTGACCTGGGCATCTCGGTGAGCGCGTTCCCGACGCCGGTGTCCCAGATCATCGCGGAGGCCCTGCCCTGGACCCTGATGCTCGTCGGCATCGCGACGTTCCTGTCGTTCGCCCTCGGCATCGTCCTGGGCACGTTCGTCGGTTGGCGGCGCGGCACCTGGCTGGACAGCCTGGTGCCCGCCACCACCGTGCTGGCCGCCGTGCCGTACTTCTGGCTGGCGCTGATCCTGGTCGCGGTGCTGTCCTCGGCGTGGGGCTGGTTCCCGCTGCAGGGCGGCTACGACGTGATCCTCTCGCCGGGCTGGGACGCCGAGTTCATCGGCTCGGCGATCTACTACGGCACGCTGCCCGCGCTGACCATCGTGATCTCCTCGGTCGGCGGCTGGCTGCTCGGCATGCGCAACATGATGGTGTCGGCCACCGCCGAGGACTACGTGCTGACCGCCAGGGCGAAGGGCCTGCGCGACTCGCGGATCATGATCAAGTACGCGGCGCGCAACGCCGTGCTGCCGTCCGTGGCGGGTTTCGCGATCTCGCTCGGGTTCGTGGTGGCCGGCTCGATCATCACCGAGCAGGTGTTCTCCTACCCCGGCATCGGGTCCAAGCTGCTGCAGGCGGTGCAGAACAACGACTACGCCCTCATGCAGGGCATCTTCCTGGTGATCACGGTCGCCGTGCTCGGCGCGAACCTCGTGGTCGACCTGCTGTACGCCGTCATCGACCCGCGCACCCGCGTCAGCGGCTGAGAAGGAGAACGGACACCGTGACGAACCTCAGTGCTGTCACCGCCGAGCCTCCGCGCGGACGGGCCGGCTGGCGGTCCATGCTGCCGCGCTGGTCGCCCAAGCTCGGCGTCGGCCTGACGCTGGTCGTGCTGGTCGCGTTCATC
The DNA here is from genome assembly GCF_040639995.1 of Actinosynnema sp. NPDC023658. NCBI lineage: Bacteria > Bacillati > Actinomycetota > Actinomycetes > Pseudonocardiales > Pseudonocardiaceae > Actinosynnema > Actinosynnema sp. NPDC023658. The sequence goes on from NZ_JBFAAX010000021.1 coordinate 31,815, forward strand.
GGCCTGATCGGTCCGCTGCTCGTGGGCGACCCGAACACGATCCGAGACATCAGCCTGACCCCGCCGGGCGGCGACTTCTGGCTCGGCACCACCCTGACCGGCCAGGACATCGTGGCGCAGCTCGCGCACGCCACCAGGGGATCGCTGTACATCGGCCTGATGGTCGGCGTGATGGCGACCGCCCTGTCGGCCCTGTTCGGCATCGTCGGCAGCTACGTCGGCGGGTACGTCGACGAGGCGTTCTCGCTGTTCTCGAACGTGATGCTGGTGATCCCCGGCCTGCCGCTGGTGATCGTCATCTCCGCGTTCGTGCCCGCCGACCAGCGCGGCTCGTGGACCATCGCGATCGTGCTGGCGATCACCGGCTGGGCGGCGTCGGCGCGGGTGCTGCGCGCCCAGACGCTGTCGCTGCGCAACCGGGACTACGTGGCCGCGGCCAAGGTCTCCGGCGAGAAGCCGTGGCGCGTCATCACCGTCGAGATCCTGCCGAACCTGCTGCCGCTGCTGGCCTCGCAGTTCGTGTTCTCGGTGATCTACGCGATCCTCAGCGAGGCGGGCCTGTCGTTCCTCGGCCTGGGCGCGTCCAACTCCTCCACGCTCGGCACGATGCTCTACTACGCCCAGAACGGCTTCGCGCTGCAACGCGAGGCGTGGTGGTGGTTCGTGCCGCCGGGTCTGATCATCGCCCTGTTCGGGTGCGGCCTGGCGCTGGTGAACTTCAGCATCGACGAGATCATCAACCCCAAGCTGCGCGACATCCCGCGCCGCGGCAAGGCGGACGTCGTCCGCACGCCGGCGCCCGTGCAGCGGCCGGACGACGACGTCGTGCTGACGGTGAAGGACCTGTCCGTCGTGTACCAGGTGGAGAAGCCGGTGCACGCGGTCAAGGACGTGTCGATCACGCTGCGCCGCGGTGAGATCCTCGGCCTGGCCGGCGAGTCCGGCTGCGGCAAGACGACGCTGGCCTACGCGATCAACCGGCTGCACCGGCCGCCCGCCGAGGTGACCACCGGCTCGGTGACCTTCCACGACTCCTCCGGCGGGGACGGCGGCGACGTCGACGTGCTGGCGCTCACGCCGGGCGAGCTGCGGGCGTTCCGCTGGTCGAAGCTGTCGATGGTGTTCCAGGGCGCGATGAACGCGCTGAACCCCGTCATCTCGATCCGGGCGCAGCTGGAGGACGTGCTCACCACGCACCGGCCGGAGATGACCAAGGCGCAGCGCAGGGCCAGGTGCGAGGAGGTGCTCAAGCTGGTCGGCGTGGACGTGCGCCGGTTGAGCTCCTTCCCGCACGAGCTGTCCGGCGGCATGCGCCAGCGCGTGATGATCGCGATGGCGCTGCTGCTCGACCCCCAGGTCATGATCATGGACGAGCCGACGACCGCGCTGGACGTGGTCGTGCAGCGCGGCATCCTGCGGGAGATCCTGCGGCTGCGCGACGAGATCGGCTTCGCCGTCCTGTTCATCACCCACGACCTGCCGCTGCTGCTCGAACTGGCCGACCGCATCGCGGTGATGAAGGACGGCGAGGTCGTCGAGTACGCCGCCGCGCAGGACATGTTCGAGCGGCCCGCGCACCCCTACACCCGCCAGTTGCTCGACTCGTTCCCCAGCCTGACCGGCGAACGCGGGTCGTTCGTCCGCTCCGGCGAGCAGACGACGCCGGTCGACCGGTCCGGCGAGCCCACCCCGTCCGGAGGCGTCCGATGACCACGTTGACGGCGAACGAGCTGGTCAAGGACTTCCACGTCCGCGTCGGCCTGCGCCGTGTCAGGCTGCGCGCGGTGGACAACGTGTCGTTCACCCTGACCCCCGGCCGCACGGTCGCGCTGGTCGGCGAGTCCGGCTCCGGCAAGTCGACCATCGCCCGGATGATCGCCCGGCTGGAGAAGCCCAGCGGCGGCGCCGTCGAGCTGACCGGCCCGGACGGGAAGCGGGTGCCCGAGCGGGCGTACCGGGACAACGTGCAGATGGTGTTCCAGGACCCGTTCGCGTCGCTGAACCCGTTCCACACCATCGAGCACCACCTGGCGCGGCCGTTGAAGCTGCACGGCAAGCCGCACGGCTGGAACGAGGTCGTGCAGCTGCTGGAACGCGTGTCGCTGCCCGGCCGCGACATCGCCGGCCGCAGGCCGCACGAGCTGTCCGGCGGCCAGCGGCAGCGGGTCGCCATCGCGCGGGCGCTGGCGCCGGGCGCGAAGGTCGTGGTGGCCGACGAGCCGGTGTCCATGCTGGACGTCTCGATCCGCCTGGGCGTGCTGAACCTGATGGCGCGGCTGCAACGCGAGGAGGACCTGGCCGTCCTCTACATCACCCACGACCTCGCGACCGCGCGGCACTTCTCCGACGACATCCTCGTGCTGTACAAGGGGCGCGTGGTCGAGCGGGGACCGGCCGACGAGGTGATCCTCAACCCGCAGCACCCGTACACCAAGATCCTGGCCTCCGCCGCGCCGAACCCCGAGGCGCGCGGTCGGGCCGTCGAGATCGACCCGGCCGACGTGGAGCGCGCGGGCGCGGCCGCCGCGTTCGACCACAACACCGGGGCGTGGGAGGAAGTCGCTCCATGACGGTGACCTGGTCGACCGGCGCCATCCGGCTGGTGCTCGCGCACGCGGAGGACCGGCCGGTGAGCCTGGTCTCGCTGCGACCGGACGGGCCGACCGGGGGGATCGGCGTGCCGCTGGTCGAGGTGCAGGCCCTCGGTCACGGCCGGTTCTCCGGCAGCCACCGCTACTTCGACACGCCGATCGGCGCGCGGCTGCGGTACCGCTCGCACGTGGTGTCCACCGACGAGCTCCGGGTCGTGCAGCACGACCCGGGCAGCGGGCTGGTGGTCACGTCGGTCTTCCAGGGTGTGTCCGGCGTGCCCGCCGTGCGCACGTGGACCGAGGTCGAGGTGGAGGGCGACGGCGAGGTCCTCCTGCAAGCCGTGACGTCGTTGTCGACCGGTGCGTTCCTGGTGGACTCGGGCCGGTCGGTGGACGAGATCGACCTCGTGCACGGCGACTCGGACTGGGTCGCGGAGTCGCGCTGGCACCGCACGCCGTTGCGCGAGGCGGGGCTGGTGCCCATCGACCCGGCCGTGCACCACCAGTCGCCGCGCAGCCGGTTCGCGCTGACCTCGCGCAGCTCGTGGTCGACCGGCGAGCACCTGCCGTCCGGCGTCCTGGTGGCGCGGGACGACAGCTGGGCGATGGCGTGGCAGGTCGAGCACAACGGCGCGTGGCACTGGGAGGTGGGCGAGACCCTCGACGGCGCGTACGTGGCGGTCCTGGGGCCCGCGGACGCCGAGCACCAGTGGTCGGAGGTCGTGTCGGCGGGGCGCCGCTTCACCACCGTGCCGGTGTCCGTCGCCGTCGCCGCGGGCGGGGTGGACGAGGCGTTCGGCGCGTTGACGCGGCAGCGCCGGGCGACGATGCGCGACCGGCGCGCGCCCGAGCTGCCGGTCGTCTTCAACGACTACATGAACACCCTGATGGGCGACCCGACCACGGAGAAGCTGCTCCCGCTCGTCGACGCGGCGGCCGACGTGGGCGCGGACTACTTCTGCGTCGACGCCGGGTGGTACGACGAGGACGGCCGGTGGTGGGACAGCGTGGGCGAGTGGCGCCCGTCGCGGACCCGGTTCCCGGGCGGGTTCGGCGAGGTGGCCGACCGCATCCGCGAGCGGGGGATGGTGCCCGGCATCTGGCTGGAGCCGGAGGTCGTCGGCGTGCGGTCGCCGTTGGCCCGGACGTTGCCGGACGACGCGTTCTTCCAGCGTCAGGGCACGCGGGTGGGCGAGCAGGGCCGGTTCCACCTCGACCTGCGCCACCCGGCGGCCGTCCGGCACCTGGACGAGGTGGTGGACCGGCTGGTCGAGGAGTTCGGCATCGGGTACCTCAAGCTGGACTACAACACCATGCCCGGCCCCGGGACCGACGTCGGCGGCGTCGCGCCGGGTGAGGGGCTGCTCGGCCACAACCGGGCGCACCTGGCGTGGCTGGACGGGGTGCTGGCCCGCCACCCGGGGCTGCTGCTGGAGAACTGCGCGTCCGGCGCCATGCGGATGGACTACGCGATCCTGTCGCGGCTGCACGTCCAGTCCACGTCGGACCAGCAGAACCCGTTGCTGTACCCGCCGATCGCGGCGGCCGCGCCCGCGTCCGTGCTGCCGGAGCAGGCGGGCAACTGGGCCTACGCCCAGCCGGGGATGTCGGCCGACCAGGCGGCGTTCACGCTGGCCACGGGCGTGCTGGGCCGGCTGTACCTGGCCGGTCGGGTGGACCTGATGGACCCGGCGCGACGCGCCCTGGTGCGCGAGGCCGTGACCGTCCACAAGGGACTGGCCGCGGAGATCTCGGCCTCGGTGCCGTTCTGGCCGTTCGGCCTGACCGACCGCACCGGCCCGTGGGTGGCGCAGGGCCTGCGCACCGAAGCGGCCGGCTACGTGACGGTGTGGCGCCTGCCGGACGCCTCGTCCGCCGTCGACCTGCCGGTGCCGCACCTGCGGGGGCGGGACGTGGCGGTGGCCCCGGTGTTCCCGGTGCAGTCGCCGTCGTGGGCCTTCGAGTGGGACGCGGCGCGAGGGGTGCTGCGCGCCCACCACGACGGCCCGGCCCCGGCGGCGGTCGTGCTGCGGCTGGAGGCCTGACCTGCGCTAGGGCAGCCTCGGCTCGACCATCCCGGCGACCCGCATCGCCGCCGGGCACGGGTCCTCGTCGGGGCTGCCCGAGTTCAGCACCACGTCCACCCGGGACGACTCGGTGACGCCGATGAAGATCCCGCAGCTGCCGGTCGCGCCCACCGCCTGCTTGGCCTGGTGGCGACCGATCACGACGTCCTGGACGTTGCCGTTCGCCTGGACGGCGTCGAGCCCGACGCCGGTCCGGATGCCGACACCCAGCCGGGACGACTGGGGCGAGAAGTTGCACACCTTGGCCCCGCCCAGCTCCTCCACCACCGGCTCGGCGGTCTGCGCGCCGGTGACCTGCTGCGCCTCGGCCTTGGTGAGCAGGGTGCACGGGTCGGTGCCGTCCAGCGGGCCGCCGCGCACAGGCCCGACCTTCGGAGCGGTGCCGGCCGACGTCGCGCTGCTCTGCGCCGTCGCCCCGTTCGCGGGCTGATCGTCGGTGGGGCCACCGCACGCGGTGACGGCGGCCATCGCGACGGCGATGCCGATCAGGGTGAGTCGAGGGTTCACGAGTTCTTCCCGGTCGGCCGCGGTGACGCTTCGTGAGTCGACCGTAACAAGCGGCCCCCGATCCGGGCCAGACCTCCGCTGGATCGATTCCAGCAGGGGCGCTCGACCGCGCGTGC
>NZ_JBFAAX010000022.1:0-16338 GCF_040639995.1 Actinosynnema sp. NPDC023658
CACCCCCCACCCGGTCCCGGTGGGTCAGGCAGTGGTCGCCGTGGTGACCAGGGCGGTGCCGCTGCTGGTCCGGCCGGTGATGAACAGGGACGGCTCGTCGTCCGGCGGGAAGTCGGAGACCACCAGGTCGCTGCGCGCCGCGCCCGAGCTGGACACCAGGTCGACCTGCGCCGCCACCCCGGGCCGCACGCCCACGCGCACGTCACCGGAACCGGTGCCCATCTGGATCCGGCCGGACGCCGCGTCGGCGATGGTGACGTCACCGCTGCCGGTCCGCACCTGCACGTCGTTCTGCACGGCGCCGAGCCAGACGTCACCGGTGCCGGTGTAGAGCACGGTGTTGCCGCCGACCGACGACACCTCGATGTCGCCGCTGCCGGTCTTCGCCTTCAGCCCGCCCAGCATCGGCCCGAGCCGCACCTTGCCGGAACCGGAGTTGACCTGCGAGGACGCCTCCGCGCGGTCCGCCGTGACGTCACCGGTGCCGGTCTGGATCTCCAGCCGACCGGCCGCACCGGTCACCGTCACGTCCGCCGAGCCCGCCTTGGTGATCACGTGCGTCCCGACCGGCGCCCGCACCGTCACGCTCAACGGCACCGCGCGCAGCGGCAGCGCCTTGGACGACTGCACCTTCACCCGCGCGCCGGACAGCTCCACCCGCGCGTCGCGCACCGCGTCCGACGCGCCGGACGGCTGCCCCGGCACGGTGCCGAACTGGTTGTTCGCCCAGTTCAGCAGGCCCGACAGGGCGTTCGTCCACGAGTCACCCGGCGTCGGGTCGTGCTTCAGCTCGACGTGCACGCCCGGCTCGTCCACCAGGTGCACCCGCACCCGGCCGGCGAGCAGCGCCACGTCGACCTCCGCGACCCCGTCGACCTCGAAGCTCTCCTGCCGCACGACATCCGATTCCATGATCCCCCCTCAGCCCTGCACCCAGCCGCGGACGCGGGAGGACGACGACGGGTCGCCGCCCGACCGGTCCTTCGGCGGTGCCCAGTGCTTGTGACCCCCACCATGGCGACGCCCGCCGACCGCGCCCTGCACGGCCTGCGCGACGAACGTGTTCAACGACATCCCCTGGGCCGCCGCGGCCTGCTCGGCCTTGGCCTTCAGCTCGTCCAGCAGCCGCAGCGTGACGCGCGTGGCGTCACCGGCCGACGGCTTGGGAACTTCCCGCGGCTCCGGTTCGTGTTCTTCCCGGGCGGCCGTGCCGGTGACGACCACCTGCACGTCCCGTCCGTCCAACCGCACGTCGACGACGGGGCCGTCGAGGGCCGCGGTGACCTCCGCGGCCAGGTCGGACAGTGCGTTCATGAGGGCCAGCCGGGCGGCGGGCTCCAGGGCTGCGGACAGCAGGGCCGCGGTGCGCCGGGTGTTGTCGTCCCCGGCGGACGCGGCCGTCGCGAGGTCCTCGCGCAGCGCTGCGATGTACGGCGACAGATCCATGACACCACCATGACGTCAAATCTGACATCAGTCAAGCGGATCGATGGTGTCGATCGAGACTGCACAGCGACGTCACAGTGACAGCGCGCGGGAACGACGCGAACGGACGCAGGGCTCTCGGCCGAACGGCGGGGTCCGAGGGCGGTGGTCGGAGGACGCTGTCGGGGCCTTCGGTTAGGGTTCCGGCCATGGCTGAGACGGTGGCGCCGAAGGTGCAGTTGATCGCGAAGACGGAGTTCTTCCCCCCGGACGGCGTCCCGTGGTCCACCGACGCCGACGGCGGCGAGGCGCTGGCCGAGTTCGCCGGCCGCGCCTGCTACCAGTCGTGGACCAAGCCGAACCCGGCCACGGCCACCAACGCCGGCTACATCAAGCACATCATCGAGGTCGGCCACCTGTCCGTGCTGGAGCACGGCTCGGTCAGCTTCTACCTGACCGGGATCTCCCGCTCGCTCACCCACGAGCTGATCCGGCACCGGCACTTCTCGTACTCGCAGCTGTCCCAGCGGTACGTGCCCGAGCGCAACGCCGCCATGGTCGAGCCGGACGTCATCGCGAACGACCCGGAGCTGCACGAGAAGTTCCTGGCCGCCGCCCAGGCCAGCGTCGACGCCTACACCGAGCTGCTCAAGGGCCTGGAGGAGAAGTTCTCCGACGTGCCCAGCGCCACCCTGCGCCGCAAGCAGGCCCGCCAGGCGGCCCGCGCGATCCTGCCCAACGCCACCGAGACCCGCATCGTGGTGACCGGCAACTACCGCGCGTGGCGGCACTTCATCGCCATGCGCGCCACCGAGCACGCCGACGTGGAGATCCGCGCCCTGGCCGTGGAGTGCCTGCGCCAGCTCCAGAAGGCGGCGGCCAACGTGTTCGCGGACTTCACCATCTCGACCCTCTCGGACGGCACCGAGGTGGCCTCCAGCCCGCTGGTCACCGAAGGCTGACGGCCGGTGAAGCGGCTGATCGTCGACGTCCGACCGGGGGAATACGCGGTCGTGCGGCTGCCCGCCGACGCACCGGTCCCGGCCGGGCTGCTCGACGCGCCGGGCCTGGTCTCGGTGACCAGGACGCCGGACGAGCTGTCCATCGTGTGCCCGGTCGAGCACGCCCCGCGGGCGGACACCGCGCAGCCCGGCTGGCGGCTGCTGACCGTGCGCGGTCCGCTGGAGTTCACCCTGACCGGCATCATGGCCGCGCTGTCGGGCGAGCTGGCCGCGGCCGGCGTGAGCCTGTTCGCGCTGTCCACATACGACACCGACCACCTGCTGGTGAAGGCCGGGGACCTGGGCCGTGCGGTGCAGGCGCTGCGGGCGTCGGGGCACGAAGTCACGAAACCGTGAAACCGGATCGGGCGGCGCGGGGTCTGAAGTAGCGTTCCGCCCGGTCCGCGGTGGGGGTTTCGAGGAGTGACGGTGACTGGTCCGACGCAAGGTGTGAGCGACCGACCCCGCGTGATCGCGGGCAGGTACACCCTGCTCGCCGAGCTGGGGCGCGGCGGCATGGGTGTCGTGTGGCGCGCTCAGGACAACGTGATCGGCCGGCAGGTGGCGCTCAAGGAGCTGCACCTGCCCGACGGCATCGCGCTGGAGGAGCGCCGGGTGCTGGAGGAGCGGGTGCTCCGCGAGGCGCGCACCGCGGGGCGGTTGAACGACCCCGGCGTGGTGACCGTGTTCGACGTGGTGGCCGAGAGCGGCATGACCTACATCGTCATGGAGCTGGTCGAGGCGGCCACGCTGTCCACCCTGATCAGCGCGCACGGCCCGATGCCGCAGGACCGGGTGATCTCGATGGCCATGCAGGCGCTGTCCGCGTTGGACTCCGCCCACCAGGCCGGGATCGTGCACCGCGACGTCAAGCCCGGCAACCTGATGATCACGCCCAACGGCCGGGTGAAGCTCACCGACTTCGGCATCGCCCAGGCCGTGGACGACCCACGGCTGACCACCAGCGGCAGCCTCATCGGCTCGCCCGCCTACATGTCGCCGGAGCGCATCCACGGCAACGAGGCCTCGCCCGCCTCCGACCTGTGGGCGCTGGGCGCGACGCTCTGCTACGCCGCCGAGGGCGCCAACCCCTACGAGCGCTCGACCACCGCGTCCACCCTGCACGCGATCATGAACGAGATGCCCCGGCTGACCAGGACGCACGGCGTGCTCGGCGCGGTGATCACCGGCCTGATGATGCCCGACCCGAACGCCCGGCTGACCGGCCCGCAGGCCCGCGCCATGCTCGAACGCGCGGTCGCCCAGCCCACCCCGCCGACCGGCTTCGGCGCACCCCCGCGCACCCCGACCATGCACTACACCCCGCCGACCGCCGTGCGGAAGCCGTGGCTGAAGGGCCTGCTGATCACCGGCACCGCGGTGGCGGCGGTGGCGCTGCTGGTCGGCGGCGTGTTCCTGGGCCGCTGGTTGTTCGTCGACAAGCCGCCCGCCGCGATGGCCCAGACCGTCACCTACGGTCCCGGCGGCACGATCGAGCCCGACCAGTTCAAGCCCGGCAGCGGGCAGTGCGGCGACAACCTCCTCGACCCCAACACGACGGTCAACTACACCGACTGCGACGAGGCGCACCGGGTCGAGGTGTACGCCGCGGTCGAGCCGTTCGGGTCGGACAAGATGGCCTACCCCGGCGACCAGTGGCTGCGCGAGTACGCCGAGCAGTACTGCACGCTGCACTTCATGTCCGACCGGGTGCCGGTGCCGGACAAGCAGACCAAGCTCCGCTACGTCGCCGTGGTGCCGACCTCCGGCGTGTGGGCGGAGAACCCGGCGTCCTCGTCGTCCTCGTCGGCCAAGCGCTACCGGGACGTGGTGTGCGTGCTGTGGAACAAGGACGGCACGGCGCTGAAGGACCAGCTGTACGCCAAGTAACGTGGGGCCATGGGCGTCGCGCAGGACGAACGCAGGCTGTTGACCGAGCTGCTGGCCGAGGTGGGGCCGGACGCGCCCACGTTGTGCGACCCGTGGCGCACCCGCGACCTCGCCGCGCACCTGGTGCTGCGGGAACGGCGACCGGACGCGGCGGTGGGCATCCTGGTCAAGCCGGTGGCCGGGCACACCCAGCGGGTCCAGGACGCCTACGCGGCCAGGCCGTGGGACGAGCTGGTCGGGCTGGTCCGGGTGGGGCCGCCCCGGTTCTCGCCGTACGCGCTGGTGGACGAGCTGGTCAACGCCGTGGAGTACTTCGTGCACCACGAGGACGTGCGCCGGGCCCGGGACGACTGGGAACCGCGTTCACCCGATCCGGTACGGGACGAGGTGCTGTGGCGGCGGCTGGGACCGACCGCCCGCATGATGTACCGCAAGAGCCCCGTCGGGGTGGTGCTGCGCCGCCCGGACGGCGAGGCAGTCGTGGCCAAGCGCGGCGCGAACCCGGTCGTGCTGACCGGCCACGTCTCGGAATTGCTGGTGCACGTGTTCGGCCGCGCCGCCGCGCGGGTCGAGTACGACGGCCCCGAGGAGGCCGTGCGGCTGGTGCGGGGCCTCGACCGGAGCATGTAGTCGCAGCTTGCCGAGGGTGACGCGGTAGATTTCCGCATATGACCGGAAGTCCTACCGCCTCGCCCGGCCGCCCCTTCGGCCGCGTGCTCACCGCCATGGTCACCCCGTTCGACGCGGAGGGGGCGGTGGACCTGGGCAAGGCGCAGCGGCTCGCCGAGCACCTGGTCGAGCTGGGCAACGACGGTCTGGTGGTCAACGGCACCACCGGTGAGAGCCCCACCACCACCGACGCGGAGAAGGCCGACCTGATCCGCGCCGTGGTCGAGGCGGTCGGAGACCGCGCGACCGTGATGAGCGGCGCGGGCACGTACGACACGGCGCACAGCGTGCACCTGGCCCGGCAGGCCGAGGCGGCGGGCGCGCACGGACTGCTGGTGGTCACGCCGTACTACTCGCGGCCCAGCCAGGAGGGCGTGCACGCGCACTTCACCACCGTGGCCGACCAGGTCGGCGTGCCCGTGATGCTGTACGACATCCCGCCGCGCACGGTCATCCCGATCGAGGTGGAAACGCTGCTGCGGCTCGCGGAGCACCCGCGTATCGTCGCGGTGAAGGACGCCAAGGGCGACCTGCTCGCGGGCAGCAAGGTCATCGCGGCCACCGACCTGGCCTACTACTCCGGTGACGACCCGCTGAACCTGCCGTGGCTGTCGGTCGGCGCGGTCGGCTTCGTCAGCGTCATCTCGCACATCGCCGCGGACCGGCTGCGCGACATGCTCGACGCGTTCGAGTCCGGCGACGTCGCCGGCGCGACCGCGATCCACCAGTCGCTGCTGCCGCTGCTGCGGCCCTTCAGCCGGATGCCCGGCGTCACCTACGCGAAGACCGCGCTCCGCCTGCGAGGCCTGGACGTGGGCGAGCCGAGGTTGCCCCTGGTACCCGCATCAACCGAGGACATCAAGGCCGTCGAGGCCGAATTGGGAGTCAACGCGTGATCAACCCGAGCTCACCCCCGCCCGCACTGCCCGACGGAGGTCTGCGCGTCGTCGCACTGGGCGGAATTGGCGAGGTCGGCCGCAACATGACGGTGTTCGAGCACGCCGGCCGGCTGCTCGTCGTGGACTGCGGCGTGCTGTTCCCCGAGGACGACCAGCCCGGTGTGGACCTGATCCTGCCGGACTTCCGCGCCATCGAGGACCGGCTGGACGACATCGAGGCACTGGTGCTCACCCACGGGCACGAGGACCACATCGGGGCCGTGCCGTTCCTGCTCAAGCTGCGCCCCGACGTGCCGGTCGTGGGTTCGCGGTTCACGCTGGCGCTGCTCGCGGCCAAGTGCAAGGAACACCGCCAGACGCCGAAGCTGATGGAGATCACCGACGGGGAGCGGCGCTCGTTCGGGCCGTACGAGCTGGAGTTCTTCGCGGTCAACCACTCCATCCCGGACGCCGTCGCGGTCGCCATCCGCACCTCCGCCGGCCTGGTGCTGCACACCGGCGACATCAAGCTCGACCAGCTCCCGCTGGACGGCAGGCTCACCGACCTGGCCGGGTTCTCCCGGCTCGGGGACGAGGGCGTCGACCTGTTCCTGGTGGACTCGACCAACGCCGAGGTGCCCGGGTTCGTCGCGCCGGAGCGCGAGATCGGCCCGGTGCTGGAGAACGTGGTCCGCAAGGCCAACCAGCGGGTGATCGTGGCCTGCTTCGCCTCCCACGTGCACCGCGTGCAGCAGGTGCTGGACGTGGCCGTGCAGTACGGCCGCCGGGTCGCGCTGGTCGGGCGGTCGATGGTGCGCAACATGGGCATCGCGGCCGAGCTGGGCTACCTGAACGTGCCGGACGGCCTGTTCGTGGACCTCAACGAGGCCATGGAGATGCCCGAGGACCAGGTGATGTTCGTGTCGACCGGCTCGCAGGGCGAGCCGCTGTCGGCGCTGTCCCGGATGGCGCGCGGCGAGCACCGGCACATCTCCATCAAGGCCGGTGACACGATCGTGCTGGCGTCGTCGCTGATCCCGGGCAACGAGAACGCGGTGTTCGGCGTCGTCAACGGCCTGGCCAGGCTCGGCGCGACGGTCGTGCACCAGGGCAACGCCAAGGTCCACGTGTCCGGCCACTCGCCGGCCGGCGAGCTGCTGTTCCTCTACAACGCGGTGCGGCCGTCGAACGTGATGCCGGTGCACGGCGAGTGGCGTCACCTGCGGGCGAACGCGGCGCTGGCCGTGGCGACCGGCGTGAACGAGGCGCGGGTCGTCATCGCGGAGGACGGCGTGGTGGTCGACATGGTCGACGGCAAGGCCGCCATCAGCGGCAAGGTCGAGGTCGGTCACGTGTACGTCGACGGCCTGTCCGTCGGTGACGTCGGTGAGTCGACCCTGTCCGACCGGCTCGTGCTCGGTGAGGGCGGGTTCATCGCGATCACCGTGGCGGTGGACTCCAACAGCGGTCGCGCGGTCGCGCCGCCGACGGTGTCCGGCCGCGGTTTCTCCGACGACCCCAAGGCGCTGGACCAGGCCATCTCCCTGGTGGAGATGGAACTGTCCCGCACGGAGGCCGAGGGCATCACCGACTCGCACCGCATCGCCCAGGCCGTGCGCCGGGTGGTGGGCCGCTGGGTCGCGGAGACCTACCGCCGCCGACCGATGATCGTGCCGACCATCATCCCGGTGGACTGACCGCGCCGAGCGCGTGGCTGGAGGAGTTGACGTGGCCGAGGTGCTGCTGTTCCACCACGCGCACGGGTTGACGCCCGGTGTCGCGGCCTTCGCCGAGAGGTTGGCGGAGGCCGGGCACACCGTGCACGTGCCGGACCTGTACGAGGGGCGGATCTTCGTCGACCTGGGCGACGGCCTGCAGTACGCGGAGGAGGTCGGGTTCGGCACCATCGCGGAGCGCGGCCTCGACGCCGCCGAGGGTCTGCGCGGGGACGTCGTCTACGCGGGTTTCTCGCTCGGCGTGCTGCCCGCGCAGATGCTGGCGCAGACCAAACCGGGCGCCGCGGGCGCGCTGCTGTTCAGCGCGTGCGTCCCGGTGTCGGAGTTCGGTGGGGCGTGGCCCGCGAACGTGCCGGTGCAGATCCACGCGATGGCCGAGGACGAGCTGTTCGTGGACGACGGAGACATCGACGCCGCGCGCGCCCTGGTGGCGGGCGCGGCGGACGGCGAGCTGTTCCTGTACCCCGGCGAGAAGCACCTGTTCGCGGACCCGAGCCTGTCGTCGTACGACGAGGTGGCCGCGGTCCTGATGATGGAGCGCGTGCTCGCGTTCCTGAACTAGCCGGCGAACGCACGGACGGCACCGGTGATCCGCCGGTGCCGTCCGCTTTCCCCGCGTGGGGAACGGGTCGCGCCGCGCTCAGTCGGATTCCGGACGCCACGGGCTGCGGCCCGTCGTCGGCCGCGTCGGGTCGTGGAACCTCGGCAGGTCCGGCTCGTCGACCCGCAACGGCGCCAGGCCCGCCGTGATCGCGCGCATGATCCGCTCGTGCGCCCGCCGCGCGTCGCCCGGCTTGCCGTCCTCCAGGCCGGACAGGTCGACCGGCTTGCCGAAGTGCACCTTGAACGTCGGCCGCTTGCGCAGCCCGCGCACGTACGACGTCAGGTACGGCTTCACGTCGTCCCACCCGCCCACGTGCGTGTTGCCCCAGTAGACGGCCTCGTGCGCGCCCCACTGGCTCACCGGCACCACCGGGATGCCGCCGCTGAGCGCGAGCCTCGCCGCACCCGTCTTGCCCCGTTCCGGCCACAGCCCGGGGTCGAGGCTGATCCGGCCCTCCGGGTACATGGCGATCGGGTCGCCGCCGCGCTTGAGCGCCTCGACGGTGCGGTGGTAGGCGTCGCCGACGTCCGCGGCGGAGCGGTCGACGCGCACGTGGCCGGAGGCCTTCAGCAGGGGACCGAGCACCGGGGCGTCGAGCAGGCCACCGGCGAGCAGGAAGCGCGGCGCGACACCGATCCTGCGGCACGCCGCGATCAGCACGAACGGGTCGAGGTTGCCGATGTGGTTGGACGCGAGCAGCAGGGGACGTCCCCTGAGGTCCGCCGGGAGGTCACCGGTGACTTCGAGTCGTCCGCTGAGACCGACGACCCCTTGGTCGACGGCGGTCAGCACGCGCCACAGCAGTGGTGTGGACACGACGGGCAGGCTACGGCGTGTCGAGGTGTCGGCGCACCGGGTTCCGGGCAACCATGGGCGTCGAGCAGCGCACGTCACGTCCGCCCGTGAACGTTGGGGCTGGTGGGGTACGAGGGACTACCGTAGAAGACATGGCCGGCCGAACTGGGACCTCGCGCAAGGGCACGACCCGCAGCACCGGATCCGGGTCGAAGCCCCGCTCCCGCGCGTCCCGACCGGCCGCCAAGCGGTCGCCCGCCAGACGCCCGCCGGCGAGGCGGTCCTCCGGTTCCGTCGGCAAGTTCTGGGGATTCCTGGGCCGTGGCGTGGGTTCCGTGGTCCGCGCGGTCGGCCGCGGCAAGGAGCTCGACCCGGCGCACCGCCGTGACGGCCTGGCGCTGGTGCTCATCTCGGCGGCCGTGATCACCGCCGCGGGCGTGTGGTGGCAGGCGGGCGGTCCGGTCGGCCGGTGGGTCGACGTGGCCGTGCGCAGCTCCGTCGGCGGCCCGTCGGTGATCGTGCCCGTGGTGCTGCTGGCGATCGGCGTCGCCCTCATGCGCTCCGACCCGAACCCCGAGGCCCGGCCGCGCCTGGTGATCGGCGGACTGCTGGTCCTGGTCGGCTTCCTGGGCATGTTCCACCTCGCCGGCGGCCTGCCGATGGACCCGATGGCACGCCGCGACGCCGGTGGCGCCCTCGGCTACCTCGCGGGCGGGTTCCTCGCGCAGGGCCTGACGCCGTGGGTCGCCGGACCGCTGCTGGTGCTGATCTTCGGCTACGGCGTGCTGCTGCTGGTGCACGTGCCGGTCCGCGAGGTGCCCGCGCGGCTGGGCGGCCTGCTGCACCGCCGGACCGACCAGCTCGACGGGTTCGGCGTCGACGAGGAGGTGGAGCCCGAGCCGGAGGAGAAGCCGGTCAAGGTGCGCCGCCCGTCCCGCAGCCGCCGCCAGGCCGCCGCCGTCCCCGACGACCAGCCCGAGCTGCCGATGGACGTGGACGAGGAGCCGCCGCCCCCGCCGCCACCGGTCAAGCCCGCGCCGAAGCCCAAGTCGACGCCGGAGACCCCGAAGCCCGCCGCGATCGCCGTGCGCGCCGTGGAGGGCGACTACCGGCTGCCGCCGCCGACCATCCTCAAGGACGGCGACGCGCCGAAGGCCCGCAGCAAGGCCAACGACCTGATGATCGAGGCCATCTCCGGCGTGCTCGACCAGTTCTCCATCGACGCGCAGGTCACCGGCTTCACCCGCGGTCCCACGGTCACCCGGTACGAGGTGGAGCTGGGTCCGGGTGTGAAGGTCGAGAAGATCACCGCGCTGACCAAGAACATCGCCTACGCGGTGGCGACGGACAACGTCCGGTTGCTGGCCCCGATCCCCGGCAAGTCCGCCGTCGGCATCGAGGTGCCCAACAGCGACCGCGAGATGGTGCGGCTGGGCGACGTGCTGCGCTCGCCGTCCACGGTCAAGGACAACCACCCGATGGTCATCGGGCTGGGCAAGGACATCGAGGGCCACTTCGTCACCGCGAACCTGACCAAGATGCCGCACCTGCTGGTGGCCGGCTCCACGGGTTCGGGCAAGTCGAGCTTCGTCAACTCGATGCTGGTGTCGCTGCTGGCCCGGGCCACCCCGGACGAGGTCAGGATGATCCTGATCGACCCGAAGATGGTCGAGCTGACGCCGTACGAGGGCATCCCGCACCTGATCACGCCCATCATCACCCAGCCGAAGAAGGCCGCCGCCGCGCTGGCCTGGCTGGTCGAGGAGATGGAGCAGCGCTACCAGGACATGCAGGTCAACCGGGTGCGCCACATCGACGACTTCAACCGGAAGGTGCGGTCGGGCGAGATCGCCGCGCCGCCGGGCAGCGAACGCGTCTACCGGCCGTACCCCTACATCATGGCGATCGTGGACGAGCTGGCCGACCTGATGATGACCGCGCCGCGCGACGTGGAGGACGCGATCGTCCGGATCACGCAGAAGGCGCGTGCGGCGGGCATCCACCTGGTGCTGGCGACGCAGCGGCCGTCGGTGGACGTGGTCACGGGTCTGATCAAGACGAACGTGCCGTCGCGGCTGGCGTTCGCCACGTCGTCGTTGACCGACTCGCGGGTCATCCTGGACCAGCCGGGCGCGGAGAAGCTGATCGGCATGGGCGACGGCCTGTACCTGCCGATGGGCGCGTCGAAGCCGGTGCGCGTCCAGGGCGCGTACGTCGGGGACGACGAGATCTCCGAGATCGTGAACTTCACCAAGGACCAGGCGCAGCCCGAGTACACCGACGGCGTGACGGCGGCGAAGGCGGGCGAGAAGAAGGAGATCGACGCCGACATCGGTGACGACCTGGAGCTGCTGCTCCAGGCGGCCGAGCTGATCGTCACGTCGCAGTTCGGCTCGACGTCGATGCTCCAGCGGAAGCTGCGGGTCGGCTTCGCCAAGGCCGGTCGGCTGATGGACCTGCTCGAGACGCGCGGCGTGGTCGGCCCGTCCGAGGGCTCGAAGGCCCGCGAGGTGCTGATCAAGCCGGACGAGCTCGACTCGGTCGTCTACCTGATCCGCGGCGGCGGCGGTCCCGAGCCGGACGCCGGGGACGACGAGGACTGAGCCGGCGCCGCTGCCCCTCCGCGCCGCCTGGCTCGACCCGGCCGGGCAGGGGGAAGACCGTGCCCGGGAGCCCGATCACCCGGGCAGGGATCCTCTGGCGAGGACCCCTGCGGGGTGTGGTGCGCGGGCTCGGGCGTCAGCTGGCGCCGAACTCCCGCACGGCCTGGTAGTACAGGTCGGCCGTCCGGTTGCACGACCAGTTGCCGGCGCACTGGTGGTACAGGTCGGACTTGAAGTTGTTGTCGATGCGCAGCCGGGTCGTCTCGTTGAACCGCCCCTGCCGCTTGTAGTTGCGGTAGCCGAAGTCGTGGCGGTGGCAGGCCGGCAGGAACTTGAACCCGAACGGGTTGTCCGGTGACCAAGAGCAACCGTCCGACGACCAGTCGAGCTGGTCGCTGTAGGGCGCCTGGGCCCGGATCGAGCTGAACTGCGACAGCGACTTGCTGAACAGGTAGTCGTCGGTGACGGCGGGTGCGTTGATGGCGGCCTGGCCGACACCGGCGCCGGCCAGCAGGGCGAGTGAGGCGACCACGACGGCGAACGCGTTGCGCAGGGATTTCGCGAGCACTGTTCTTCCCCTCGGTAATCGGGCTTGAGGGGTTCTTACCGGCCCGTGATCAACGCTCGCCAGCCCCGATCGGCTCATACCACGTCAACGACGGGTGAACCTCCGACCGCAGGCGATCACCGCGGCCAACCGGACCGGCTGACCGCGCAGTCCCAGCAGCGCCAACACATCCGCGTCCGCCGCGCCGCCGAGCAGGTACCCGCCGAGCCCCTGCTGGGCCATCCGCAGGCAGACCGACTGGGCCGCCGCGCCCGCTTCGAGCAGGCCGAACCGCCCAGCGCGCTGCCCGTACTTGGCGAACACCGGTTGGTCCGCCAGGACGAGCACCAGCACCACCGCCGGTTCGGCGTCGGCCGCCAGCACTTCGCGCAGCCGCACCCAGTCCGGCGACGGCCCGACGTCCTGCACGGCGTGCCGCCGCGCGTCGTACCGCACCACCCGCCCGTTCGACCCGTGCCTGACGTTGCGCAGGAACGCGTAGCAGCGCAGCGGGTCCAGC
This sequence comes from Actinosynnema sp. NPDC023658, assembly GCF_040639995.1. Lineage (NCBI taxonomy): Bacteria > Bacillati > Actinomycetota > Actinomycetes > Pseudonocardiales > Pseudonocardiaceae > Actinosynnema > Actinosynnema sp. NPDC023658. Next base: position 12,669 of record NZ_JBFAAX010000022.1, read on the forward strand.
CCGCCCGCCGACGGGTAGGAACGGCCGTCCTCGTCGGCCAGCGCGGCCAGCACCGCGCCGAGCTGCCGCGCGGACATCGGCTCCGAGCCGAACTCGCGGGTGCTGCGCCGGGCCCGGAACAGCCGTTGCAGCCGGTCGCGCGGCCTGGCCAACGGCTGTGGCGCGGCGGGCAGCTCGAACGGGTCCGTGGTCACCTGATCAGGGCGGAACTCGCGCAGCCGTTCACCCAACCGGCGCTGGTGCAACGCCGAGTAGCCGCTGGCGGTCCAGAAGTCGTCGAACGGCGTCATGCTCACCCCAGCGGATGCGGTGCGGGATTGGGGAACCGGCCCGAGCGGCCCGGGTAGCGCCACGCCACGTCCGCCGCGCGCCCGCCCAGGTGCGGCCACCGGTGGTCGGCGTGCAGCGGCGTGAGGTCGGGGGACAGGACGCGCACGCACCGCAGCCCCACGGCCGCCGCCTCCGGGGTGGTGAGCTCCCGGTAGGCCAGGCGCACACCGAGCCCGTGCACGAGCTCTTCGAGCTGTGCAGCGTCACCACGGGCCGCGGAGTCGCGCGGTGGCGGACCGGGCACGCCCCGCCACCACGGCAACGCGTGCCACTCGTCGAGGTGGCCCGCGTAGTAGAGGGCGTGCCGGTCGAAGTCGGTGACCTCCTCCGGCCGGTAGACCCGGGTGCCCGCCCGGGCGGCGATGAACACCGTGCCCTGCGTCCACTCCAGCCACGCCTTGCGCAACGCCTCGTCCAGCGTCGCCCGGCAGGCCAGTCCCAGCGTCGGCCGCGGCCGCCCGGCGATCGGCAGCGTGCCCGCGACCGCGACCACCGGGTGCGGGCTGTACGCGGGGGTGAGGTCGAACGCGTGCACGTCCCCGACCCGCAGCTCGTCCGGCACCGCCAGCCGGGACGGGGCGAGGCCGTGCAACCACGTGGTGGTGAACGCGTCGCGCTCGACCAACTCCTGCGTCGCGCGCAGCAGCGCGTTCACCGCCGAAGGCCCCGCGGCCAGGCCGGACGACGTCGCCGGCAGCCCGAGCTCCTCGCGCAGCCCCACCAGGCCGGCGGGCACCCACACCGGTTCGTTGTCCGGCAACGTCCACGCCTTCGCGTAGACGGGGTCGGCGTACCGGTACCGGAAGTCCGGGTGCGCCCGCTGCCGCGCGGTGTGCAGGCTGAAGTCGTCCAGCCGCCAGCACGGCCCGGTCGGTTCGGTGACCGTCTCCAGTGGACTGCGGGCGGCGGCGTGCCGCTCCACCGCCTCGGCTATCGCGGCCGCCTTCGCCTGTGCCGGTTCGAACGCCGCACCACCGGACGTGCCGCCGGACGCGAACGGCTCGGGCACCGCGGCGAACCCCGCGACGTCCACATCGGACAGCGTGCGCGGCACGGGGTGCAGCCGCGACACCAAGCCCTGCCGCCACCCCACGGCCCGTTCCAGCAGCACGGACGCCGGTGTGATCACGCGGCCCGCCTGCGGTAGTACTCGGAGACCCACGGCCCGGTCAACGCCGTCGCCACCAGGTACCCGAACACCGCCAGGAACGTCACCGGACCCGCCGCCTCGGCCACGGACGGCACGACCAGGCCCTCGGCGGTGAACACCAGCAGCCAGAACGCCATCCGCTTCGGCACGGACCGCAGCGGGTGCCTGCCGATCGAGCGGTCGTACCGGTACCCCGCGCGCAGGCAGACCAGCGCGCCGACGAGTGCGATCACGCCGACCTCCCCCGCGCGTAGTAGCGGTGGACCTGCCAGCCGAGGAACGCCACCACCAGCGCGTACACGGCGATCCCGACCGGTAGGCCGAGCGGGCTCAGCACGCCGAGCATGGGCAGCGACAAGAACACCTCGGCCACGAACAGCACGCTCCAGATCCCCAGGCGCACCATGCCGCGGAACGGCCCGGCGGCCCCGGTGGACCTCGCGACGACGAACGTCCACAGCAGCGCGCACACCCAACCCCCGGCGGCGTAGTACGGCCAGCGCTCCCCGACGTCGAGGAACGGCGAGGCGAGCACCCAGGGCAGGAAGAGGGTCGCCGGCAGCACCCACACGGCCTTGCGGCGCGGTCGACCGGCCTCGGCGAGGTCGTCGGCCAAGCCGGACGGCAACGCGATCGCCCCGCCGACCGCCGACACCGCGCAGCAGCAACAGCAGCAGCACGTCGGCGTGGCGGCACTGGCGGTCGTCGCGTCGGGCGTGAACGGGTCGGGCAGGCGCACAGCGGTCGTCATCGGTCTTCCCCCCGGTCATCGGTCTTCCCGCGGTCAGCGGTCGCGCTGCTCCGCGTCATCGCTCTTCCCCCACGGCAGGTCGACCCGGCCCACCTCGAACCGGGGGCACACCTCGCAGTCCGCCGCGGGCAGCACGTCCTCCGCGGTGGTGGTGAACTCGTCCAGGTTCAGCGTCACGACCCGGTCCAGCAGGGCCAGCGACCCGGCGGCCAGCCGTGCGATCGCGTGCTTCGCCCACAGCAGCGGGAAGTCGGTGGTCGTCGCGGCCGGTCGGGCGGGCGGCTCCGGGTCGCCCCACCGACGTCGGGCGCGCACGGTCAGGCAGCCCAGGCAAGCGCTTGCGCCCGGCACCACGAACGGACCCAGCGAGGCCGTGTGGTGGTAGGCGAGGTCGAGCAGGAGGTGCGGCTTCGGCTCGCGCAACGCGGCCAGGTCGGCCAGCGTGCCGCTGGTCCGGACGACGAGCACCAGGTCGGGTTCCGCCGCCGCGGGCGGGAAGTGGCCGCCGAGCCCGGCGGGCTCCGCGCCGATGACGCGCACGCCGACGCTCAGCGGCTCGTCCGGCACGGGCAGGCCCGCCGGGCGCAGCGCACCCAGCGACCGCAGTTGCGGCAGGTGCGCGCGGACCGGCGCGGGGAGCCGATCCGGGTCGAGCGGGCGAGCCGAACCCCTCAACACCGGCTCGAACAGCTCGACCAGCACCCGCGCTTCGGCGCCGGGCACGTCGGGGAGGAGGTAGGCGAGGTCCGCGCCGGCGTGCACCACCAGTCCCTCGGCCTGGAGCTGGGCACGCCACGCCGGGTCCGGCACGAGGGCGGTCACCGGACCGGCTCGTCGTGGTCGTCGCCCCGGTCGAGGAACCGCTGGATCGTCGGCTCGTCGGGGAACTCGTCGTCCTCTTCGGTGTCGATGAGACGTTCCGCGATGGGCACGGGTTCCTCCACCCAGGCGGGCCGGAAGTCGTCGCTCGGCAGCAGCTCGTGGCGTCGGGCGAACTCCTCGGCGGCCTCGCGGATGGACTCGCGCAACGTGCCGATGACCACGGTCTCGGCGGTGTAGGTGAGCTCCACGAGCAGCGCGCGCATCCGGTCCAGCTGGTCGTCCTGGCCCGCGTTGTCCGCCAGCTGCGGCCACAGCCTGCGCTCGAACACCTCCACGAAGTCGGTCGCGATGCCGTCGGTGGCCGTGCGCAGGTTCGCGAACTTGTCCAGCACGTCGTCACTGGGGACGCTCAGCGCGGCCAGCCGGTTCCCCGCCTCCAGCGCCCAGCGGCGCACGTGCGGCCACCCGCGCCGCCAGCGGACCAGCCCGAGCTGCACGGCGCGGCGCAGCACGCGCGGCCGGACGTCGCCCAGCGGCGGGCTGGTGCACCGGGACGTGAAGCCGGGCAACATCCTCGTGACCCCGACCGGCAAGGTGAAGATCACCGACTTCGGCAT